>NZ_KN389995.1:15259-26513 GCF_000213295.2 Capnocytophaga sp. oral taxon 329 str. F0087 | reverse complement strand
TGAGTATTAGAAAAAGTCTCAACAGAGACTTTTTTTTGATTTGTTGATATGACAATTTGGCAGGAACTGTCAGTTTGGTATATTTATTGACTAAAAACAAGAGACGAAAAATAAATATTAATAATTTAATAATTGACCATTATAAATGAGTATTATCAATTCACTTATTAAGCTATTCGTGGGCGATAAAGCCAAAAACGATTTGAAGTCTATTCAGCCGTTGGTTGAAAAGATTAAGGCGTATGCAGCAGAGTTAGAGCATATTAGCAATGACGAATTGCGCGGCAAGACGATTGCCTTCAAAGAAAAAATAAAAGAGGCACGTGCTACTTTTGACACGCGAATAGCTGACCTACAAACACAAGCGAATGCTACGGAAGATATAGACAAGAAAGAAGACCTTTATACTGAAATTGATAAACTCAGTGCAGAGGCTTATCAGGCTTCTGAAAAAGTGCTAAACGATATTTTGCCTGAAGCCTTCGCTACGATGAAGGAAACCGCAAGACGTTTTGCTACTAACGAGACTATCAGCGTAACAGCTACTCCGCGTGACCGCGAGCTATCGGCTACCCACGACTATGTGACCATAGAAGGGGATAAGGCAATATGGAAAAACCATTGGGATGCGGCTGGTAAAGACGTTACTTGGGATATGGTGCACTACGATGTGCAACTTATCGGGGGTATTGCCCTACACCAAGGTAAGATAGCTGAGATGCAAACCGGTGAGGGTAAGACCCTTGTGGCTACACTGCCTGTATATCTGAACGCCCTAACAGGTAACGGGGTGCACTTAGTAACCGTGAACGACTATTTGGCACGCCGAGATAGCGCGTGGATGGGGCCTCTGTTTGAGTTTCACGGCTTGCGAGTGGATTGTATAGACAACCACCAGCCGAACTCACAGGCTCGTCGCAATGCGTATAACGCTGATATTACCTATGGTACTAACAACGAATTTGGTTTTGACTATCTGCGCGACAATATGGCGCACACCTCTGAAGACCTTGTACAACGCGCTCATAACTACGCGATTGTAGATGAGGTGGACTCAGTACTTATAGACGATGCGCGTACACCGCTTATCATCTCGGGGCCTACTCCTAAAGGCGACCGCCACGAGTTTAACGAATTAAAACCTTTAGTAGCCGATTTGGTAGAAAAACAGCGTACTTACTTAACTAAAGTACTTGCCGATGCTCGTAAACTAATAGCAGAAGGCAATACTAAAGAGGGTGGTTTTCAACTATTGCGCGTATATCGCGGCTTGCCAAAGAACAAAGCTCTTATAAAATTCCTCAGTGAAGAAGGGGTAAAACAACTGCTACAGAAGACAGAAAACTACTATATGCAGGATAACAATCGCGAAATGCCTAAGGTAGATGCTGAACTTTACTTCGTGATTGATGAAAAGAACAACCAAATAGAGCTTACTGATAAAGGTTTTGCCGATATAGCTTCTTACGATGGTGATAAAAACTTCTTCGTATTGCCTGATATAGGGGTAGAAATTGCTAATATTGAGAGCCAAAATCTGCCGATAGAAGAGGAAGCTAAGCTAAAAGAAAAGCTATTGCAAGACTTCACCGTAAAAAGTGAACGCATTCACACCCTTAACCAATTGCTAAAAGCCTATACGCTCTTTGAAAAAGATGTGGAATACGTGCTTATAGACAATAAAGTGTTGATAGTAGATGAGCAAACAGGTCGTATAATGGACGGACGCCGTTATTCTGACGGATTGCACCAAGCTATTGAGGCTAAAGAAAACGTGAAGATAGAGGCCGCTACGCAAACCTACGCTACTATCACGCTACAAAATTACTTCCGTATGTATAGCAAGTTATCGGGTATGACAGGTACGGCTATTACCGAAGCGGGAGAGTTTTGGGAAATATACAAATTGGATGTGATGGAAATACCTACCAACCGTCCTATTGCTCGTAAAGACTACAATGACCTGATATACAAGACTAAACGCGAGAAATATAACGCGGTGATTGACAAAGTAGTATCGCTATCGGAAGCAGGACGCCCTGTACTTATCGGTACTACTTCGGTAGAGGTATCGGAGCTTTTGAGCCGTATGCTAACGATGCGCAAGATAAAACACAATGTATTGAACGCTAAGTTGCACAAGAAAGAGGCAGAAATTGTAGCTGAAGCAGGGCAATCGGGAGTAGTAACTATCGCTACCAATATGGCAGGACGTGGTACGGACATTAAGCTAAGTCCGGAAGTGAAAGCTGCTGGTGGTTTGGCTATCATAGGTACTGAGCGCCACGATTCGCGTCGTGTAGACCGTCAGTTGCGCGGTCGTTCAGGACGTCAGGGAGACCCAGGAAGTTCGCTTTTCTACGTATCGTTAGAAGATAATTTAATGCGTCTGTTTGGTTCAGAGCGTATAGCGCGCCTAATGGACAAACTCGGACACAAAGAAGGTGATGTGATAGAGCACTCTATAATGACCAAACGTATAGAAACCGCTCAGAAGAAAGTAGAGGAGAACAACTTCGGTATCCGTAAGCGTCTGTTAGAGTATGATGACGTGATGAACGCACAGCGCGAGGTGATATACAAACGCCGCCGCCACGCCCTTGAGGGAGAACGCCTAAAAGTGGATTTGGCAAATATGATATTCGACACTTGCGAGGTGATAGTAGAAAGCAATAAGAGTGCTAATAACTATAAGAATTTTGAGTTTGAGTTGATAAAATACTTCTCGCTCAAGACCCAAATATCAGAGACTGAATTTGCTAAAACTGCTAATAACGAACTGACTTTCAGACTTTATCGCGAAGTGTTAGACCACTATCAGCAAAAGACAGAGCGCAGTGCTGCACAGGCTTTCCCTGTGATAAGAGAGGTGTATGAAAACCCATCGAATACTTATGAGCGCATAGTGGTGCCTTTCACAGATGGTCAGAAGATGCTTAATATAGTAACCGACCTGAAAGAGGCATACGAAAGTGGAGGTAAGAAACTTATTAGTGATTTTGAAAAGAATATTACCTTAGCGATTATTGATGATGAGTGGAAAACGCATTTGCGCCAAATGGATGAGCTTAAACAATCGGTACAGTTGGCGGTACACGAACAGAAAGACCCGCTACTTATCTATAAGTTTGAGGCTTTCCAACTCTTTAAAGCAATGATAGATAAGGTAAACAAAGATATAGTGTCTTTCCTTTTCAGAGCAGAGCTACCTACACAAGCTCCTGCGGTACAAGAGGCTCACGCCCCTCAGCGCAGTAATGAACACTACCAAACAAACAAAGAGGAAGTGCTTAACAGCGATGAAATGGCAGCTCAAGCACGCGAGGTAGGGCAACAAGCTTCGCAAAGGCGTTCGGTAGTAGAGACTATCATACGCGAGCAGCCTAAAGTTGGTCGTAATGACAAGGTAGTAATCCAAAACATTCGCACTGGTGAACGCAAAGAACTTAAGTTCAAACAAGCGATGCCGCTATTGGAAGGTGATTGGATATTGGTTAATTAGTTAATTGGCTAATTTATAGATTTAAAAGATACTTTGCCAAAGGTTATAGCACCAACGCTACGCCCTTTGGCAAAGTTTTTTTGTAAAGATAGCAGCTTGCTAATTGATTAATTATTCTTATCTTTGCCCAAAATATAGTATACACGATTAGAATGAATAAACTAAATATTTTTCTGTTAGTTTTTTGTTTTCATATCTCTCTGTGGTCAGTGGCGCAAGAGGATACTGATGATGGTATGATTGATACTGAAAAAGAGCGGGTGGCGCCAACTTCAGTGGTTGATTCGCTTTACCTTGAAGACCAATTTTATTTGGGTTTTACCTATGATTATCTGGCAGGGAAGGCGTCTAATGTGGTGCAGCACAACCTTTCGAGAGGCTTGCACTTGGGGTATATACGCGACCTACCTCTGAATGCGGAGCGCAATTTGGGGTTCGGTTTGGGGATTGGCTACGCCTATGACCGCGTGTATAACAATATGTTAGCAAAAAAGACTAGTGCAGGTATTAGCTATGAAATTGTAGAGCATTTTAGAGATTTGAATCTGTCGCGTAATTTCTTCGAGACGCATACGATAGAGATACCGGCTGAGTTTCGCTTTCGTACCTCTACGCCCTATTTGCACAAGTTTTGGCGTGTGTATGCGGGGGTGCGATTGGCGTATATCTTCAGCAGTAAGAGTTTGTACACTGCCGATGATGTTTCTACTTCGTTTGCTAACAGTCAGCTGAATAGGGAGTTTCAGCTGAAACCTTATATAGCGTTTGGCTATAATGCGCTGAACTTTTTTGTACAGTACAACCTTACTCCGCTACTTAAAAACGCCGAGACTACCGATGGTACAAGCCTGAAATCGAATATCTTGCAGATAGGGCTGATGTTTTATATTTTATAAAGAAGAAATACTAAATAAATGGAAGCTCATTTTACACGTTGGCGCCTCATATTGGGGCAAGATGCTCCTGCTATGGAAGGGGTTGCCTTAGACGAACAGCAGTCGCTTATGGACGCTACGCTGGCGGCTCTGTATGACCATACCGATGGGAAAGGGGGGAATGCTGGTGGTAAGCGCTCAGCAGGATTGGGGAACTCAGCTCCTAACTTGGCTAAATGGCTGACAGATGTTCGCTCGTTCTTTCCGCCAGATGTGGTGAGCGTTATACAAACAGATGCAATAGAGCGCAAAGGGCTTACTAAATTGCTCTTTGAGCCTGAAACCCTCAAGAATGTGAAGCCAGATATCTCGATGGTAGGTACCCTGATGGCACTAAAAGACCAGATACCTGCAAAATCGAAAGAGACAGCCCGAGAGTTAGTGAAAGAGGTGGTAGATGAGATTATGAAGCGTATGGAACAGAATTTGCGTAGAGCAGTGACGGGAGCTCTGAACAAGAAAGCGCATACGCCTATAGCTAACTTTTTGTCTACTGACTGGAAACGCACTATTCAGCGCAACCTTAAAAACTATGACACTGCTACCAAGCGGCTTATTCCGGAGAAATTCTATTTCTTTGAACGCACCCAAAAGCAGAAGAATTGGACGGTGATATTGGATATAGACCAGAGTGGTTCGATGTGCGATTCTATTATCTATTCGTCGGTAATGGGGGCTATCTTTGCGAGTATGCCTGCGCTCGACACGCACGTAGTGGCATTTGATACCCAAGTAACAGACCTGACCGAGCTATGTAGGCAAGACCCTGTGGATATGCTTTTCGGGGTGCAGCTGGGTGGGGGGACTGACATTAATAAGTCGGTAGCCTACTGTCAGACTTTGATAGAAAACCCTCGCAAGACGATGTTTATCCTCATATCTGACCTTTATGAGGGGGGCGTGCGCGCGGGGCTTTTGCGCCGCCTGAACGAGATGCACGAAGATGGGGTAAAGGTAATAGTACTGTTGGCGCTCTCGGACAACGGGAAGCCTTATTATGATGAAAAACTCGGTAAGGAGATTAGCAAACTGGGTATTGCCTGCTTTGCTTGTACGCCTGACCGTTTGCCTGAATTAGTAGAAAATGCTCTCAAAGGCAATCCTTTATTACCTAAAGGGAATGACAAATGATAAATTGTAAAAGATGAAAAAACATTCAAAAGTTTGGAATGAAATCAAGACGAATGACTCTTGGTCGATATTTAAAATAATGGGAGAATTTGTGCACGGCTATGAGCAAATGAGCTCTATAGGTCCGTGTGTGTGTATCTTTGGGTCGGCACGTATCAAGCCTGAAACGCCTTATTACGAACTGACAGTGCGCATTGCCCAAAAGATTGTAGATGAGGGGTTTGGTATCATCACAGGGGGGGGACCTGGTATTATGGAGGCAGGCAACAAAGGGGCGCACCTCAATAAAGGTGTATCGGCAGGGCTCAATATCGACCTGCCTTTTGAACAAACTAATAATAGCTATATAGACCACGATAAGAATATAAAATTTAACTATTTCTTTGCCCGCAAGGTGATGTTTGTAAAATATTCTAAGGCATTCGTAGCTATGCCGGGTGGTTTTGGTACTCTTGATGAGCTTTTTGAGACGCTAACTCTCGTACAAACCCGAAAAATAGATCAAATACCTATTATTTTAGTAGGAACTGACTATTGGAGAGGGCTATTAGAATGGATAAAGACGGTATTATTAGAGAAATTTAGCAACATCAATGCTGAAGATATGAATCTTGTGCATTTGGTAGATACCGAAGATGAGGTTATTAGGGTTATTGAAGAGTTCTATAATAATAAACATCAGTTGAAACCGAATTTTTAAAACTATAGCAATAATGAACACTAAAAAATTATTAAAATCTTTTTTATTATTACTTATTTTTAGCTTGTTGCCTATTGGTTTGGCAGCGCAACAAGGAGGTATGTGGATACCTTCGCTTTTAGAAGGAATGAACGCCAAAGAGATGAAGTCTTTGGGAATGAAAATGTCGGTGAGCGATATTTATAGTGTGAACAAATCGAGTTTGAAAGATGCAGTGCCCCACTTCAACGGAGGCTGTACTTCTGAGATGATTTCGAGCAGAGGGCTATTGCTTACGAATCACCACTGCGGATATTCGCAAATACAATCGCATTCTTCTTTGCAAAACGACTACCTAACTGATGGTTTTTGGGCTAAAAACTTATCGGAAGAATTACCTAACAAGCATTTAGAAGTTACTTTTATCGTACGCATTGAAGATGTTACGCAGAAAGTATTAGAAGGAACGGCTGCCATTAGCGATGAGAATGAGCGTGCGGCTAAGATAGAGCGTAATGTAGCTAGTTTAGTGAAAAGTTCGCCCAAAGAATTTTGGCAAGAGAATCGCATTCGTGCTTTCTATGATGGAAACCAATATATCCTTTTCGTAGTAGAAACGTTTAAAGATGTGCGTTTGGTAGGGGCACCGCCTTCAGCTATAGGCAAATTTGGCTCAGATACTGACAACTGGGTATGGCCACGCCATACAGGTGACTTCTCTCTTTTCCGCGTATATGCTGACAAGAACAATCGTCCTGCTGAGTATTCAAAAGACAATGTACCATATCGCCCTAAGCATTTTTTCCCTATTTCATTAAAAGGGGTAAAAGCAGGTGATTTTACGATGGTATTCGGTTATCCTGGTCGCACTCAGGAGTATCTGCCTGCGGTAGCGGTGGAGCAAATTGTAAATGTGTTGAATCCTGCCAAAATAGGCATTCGGGATGTGGTGCTTAAAACTCAAGATGGTTTTATGCGTACCAACCCTGAAATAAAAATAAAATATGCCTCTAAATACGCTAGCGTGGCTAACTATTGGAAGAAATGGATAGGCGAAACGCAAGGTTTGAAGAAATCAGGAGCAGTAGCTTTGAAGAGAAAACAAGAAGAGAAATTCCAAAAAACTCTTGAAAAGAATGGTAAAACAGCTGTTTACGGACAATTATTACCACAATTTGCTGAGAAATACGCGCAAATGCAAGATTACGCTTTGGCTAATGATCTCTTTTCAGAGTTAGTATTGCGCAATATAGACCTTTTGAGCAATGGTTATAGGGTATTACAATTGCAAAATGCCCTACATCAAAAAGGAGCACAATCATTTGCTGACCGCCGTCAGAATCTTTTAAACAGCCTTCAAACGGTATTTAAAAATAACGATAAGGCGGTAGACAAAGCAGTATTTGAGAAAGCGGTAGCCTACTACGCCCAAGCGATGCCAGCACACTTACTGTCAGCTAACTTGCAAAATCTTAATGCTTCAGCCTTAGCAGATAAACTGTACAACGAATCATTTTTAACTTCTTATAGCGAAATAGAAAAGGTACTCAATCTACCTCAAGAGGATTTTGAAGCACGTATGCAACAAGATGCAGGGGTACAGTTTGTACGCGAACTAGTGTTACACTATATCGAAAAGGTAAGTCCGTATTACTATCGTTTAAATGATGAGATTACTGCACTGCAACGAACTTATATGAAAGCTCTTTTAGAGTTTGCTAAACCTGAAGATCGTCTTTTTCCTGATGCTAATAGCACTCTTCGCGTAACTTATGGCAAGGTAGCAGGTTACTCGCCTAGCGATGCTGTAACTTACGATTATATGACTTATTTAGATGGGGTAATGGAGAAATATGTGCCTAATGACTATGAGTTTGACGTACCAGCTAAGTTACGTGAGCTCTATGAGAAGAAAGATTATGGCATTTATGGTAAAAACGGAAAGATGCCTGTGTGCTTTGTAGCTACTAACCACACAACAGGTGGTAATTCAGGAAGTCCCGCGATTGATGCCAAAGGCAATCTGATAGGGCTTAACTTCGACCGTGTATGGGAAGGCACTATGAGCGACATACATTACGACCCCAATATTTGTCGCAATATAATGGTAGATATTCGCTATGTGCTCTTTATTATTGATAAATATGCGGGGGCAGGCTATCTGATTGACGAGATGAAGTTGGTGAAATAGTACGCATTTTGTCAAAGTTGATTTATCGAAGAAATAAAAACCAAACAATATATGAAATTAAATAAACTAATAGACCACACACTTCTAAAAGCAACAGCTACCCTTGCTGAGATAGAAACCCTTTGCAAAGAAGCGGTAGAGTACGATTTCTATTCGGTATGTGTGAATAGTTGTTATGTAGCAGCTGCTAAGAAATTCTTAGCAGGCACTGATATAAAGGTTTGCAGTGTAGTAGGCTTCCCTTTAGGGGCAATGTCAGCCAAAGCTAAATATTTTGAAACTAGCGAAGCCATTGCGGATGGTGCCGATGAGATAGATATGGTGCTCAATGTGGGTTGGCTTAAATCGGGGGAAACACAAAAGGTATTAGAGGATATAGCTGCTTTAAAACAGTGTGTAGGCGAAAATAGGGTGCTAAAGGTAATACTTGAGACTTGCTATCTGACAGACGAAGAAAAACGCTTAGCTTGCAAGTTAGCCCTTGAGGCACACGCCGATTTTGTAAAGACCTCTACTGGTTTTGGTACAGGTGGAGCTACTCTTGCTGATGTAAAACTAATGAAAGAATGCGTACAAGGCAAGGCAAAGGTAAAAGCCTCTGGAGGTATCCGCGATTACGAGACTGCTATGCAGTATGTAGCCCTTGGGGTAGAGCGCATAGGCACCTCTAATGGTATTGCTATTTTAAAAGGTGAAAAAGGAACAGGTTACTAATGAAGATTATCAGTTATAATGTAAATGGCATTCGTGCTGCTCTTACTAAGGGTTTTACAGAGTGGTTGAAAAGTGCTAACCCCGATGTGCTTTGTCTGCAAGAGATTAAGGCTTTAGAAGCACAAATACCTACTGAAGTATTTACTGAGTTAGGCTATACCTACCAGTATTACCACAGTGCCGAAAAGAAAGGTTATAGTGGGGTGGCTATCCTCTCTAAAATAAAGCCTAAACACGTAGAGGTAGGTACAGGTATTGATTATATGGACAAAGAAGGACGAGTACTCCGCGCGGACTTCGATACCCTCTCAGTGATGAGTCTTTATCTGCCATCAGGTACTAATCCCGACCGTTTAGACTTCAAGCTAACCTTTATGGCGGACTTTCAGAAATATATCGACAAGTTGAAGCAAACAATACCTAATCTTGTTATCTGTGGCGACTACAATATCTGCCACGAAGCGATAGACATACACGACCCTGTGCGCAATGCTACTGTATCGGGCTTCTTACCTATAGAGCGCGAATGGTTAGATAAGTTTATGAAGAGTGGGTTTATAGATAGTTTTCGATATTTTCACAAAGAACCTCATCAGTACTCTTGGTGGAGTTATCGTGCCAATGCCCGCAATAACAACAAAGGATGGCGTATTGATTATCACTTAGTATCAGCCCCTTTAGAAAACCGTATGGAGCGAGCACTTATTCTTCCTGAAGCAAAACATAGCGACCATTGCCCTATAGTATTAGAGGTCAGTGACAAATAATAAATAGCAAATCAAAAAAAAGGCTGTTGAACAATTGGTTCAACAGCCTTTTTTTTGATTATTTATAGCAGCTACAACGCTGTGATTACCAACGAATGATAGCACTACCCCACGTAAAACCACTACCAAAAGCAGCGAGCACTACTAAGTCGCCCTCTTTTATTCTGCCTTGTTGTACTGCTTCAGTAAGAGCGATAGGAACAGAGGCGGCGGTAGTATTACCATACTTCATTATATTATTAAATATTTGTTCATCAGAGAGTTTAAATTGGTGCTGAACAAACTGCGATATACGGTAATTTGCTTGGTGAGGAATCAATATACTAATATCTTCACGAGTAAGCCCATTAGCTTTCAACCCTTCTTCTATTACCTCTGCAAAGCGTACTACAGCATTCTTAAATACAAACTGACCATTCATATAAGGGTAATAACTCACATCGTCAGGGTCATTTTCAGCCAAAATCTGAGGCACCCATTTAGTACCTACACCAGGGGTAATCATAGCCAATTCAGTAGCGTGCTCTCCTTGACTGTGCAAGTGCGTAGAGAGAATACCGCGAGCAGGGTCATCAGAGCGAGACACCACAGCAGCCCCAGCACCATCGCCAAAAAGTACCGCCATATTGCGTCCGCGTGTGCTCATATCCAGCGCAGGCGATTGCGTTTCAGCACCTATCACAAGGATATTTTTGTACATACCAGTTTTGATAAACTGGTCAGCTACCGATAGCGCGTAGATAAAACCCGAACACTGGTTGCGAATATCTAAAGCACCCACTGTTTTTAGTCCTAATTCTTTTTGGACTAACACTCCACACCCAGGGAAGTAATAATCCGGACTAAGAGTTGCAAAGATAACAAAGTCAATTTCATCTTTACTCACTTGCGCAGCTTCAAGGGCTTTAAGACTGGCTTTTACCCCCATCGAGGTAGTGGTATCAGTCCCTTTTAGCACGTGTCGGCGTTCTTTTATACCGGTACGCTCTTGTATCCACTCGTCGCTAGTATCCATTAGCTTCGATAAATCATCGTTGGTTACTACATTGTCAGGGACGTAAAACCCTAATCCCTTAATTCTTGATATATACATATTTTTAGTTTTTAGTTGTTATTCTTCAGCTTCTTAGTCTTAGTAGTCGCTTTCTAACTACTAACGACTAATCACTAACGACTAAATAAACACCTCTAACAAGTCCATTCCCTTAGTTTTAACCTCCAATTTGTTACAAGAGGCAGGGAAAAGCACTGTTTCACCTTGTTTAATGGGCAATTCAGTCGTGCCATCACCTATTGTACCCTCCCCTTTTACGCACATATAGATGTGAAAAGAGT
>NZ_KN389995.1:0-14424 GCF_000213295.2 Capnocytophaga sp. oral taxon 329 str. F0087 | reverse complement strand
AAAAGAGTCATCTTGAGCAAGCGACTTCTCAAAACCAGCTGTGAGAGGCAACAAATTAGTAATAAAATAAGGACAATTCACCACTTTGTTCACCTCATTAGCCGTATTAGTATATTTTACTTTGAAGTCATCTTTCTTCTCGTAATCAATAGCATCAAGCGCTAATTCAGTATGCAATTCGCGCAGATTGCCATTTTTATCCCTTCTGTTGAAGTCATACACACGATAAGTAATGTCGCTAGTTTGCTGAATTTCAGCAATGATAATCCCCTTACCGATAGCGTGCACTTTACCCGTATTGATAAAGAAAGTATCGCCATCTTTCACCTTTTCGTAGTTCAGAATATCAGTAAGCGTACCCTTGTCAAGGTGCTGTTGGTACTCTTCTTTGCTAACCGTTTTGTTGAAACCGACAATCAGTTCAGCACCAGCATCGGCGTGAAGTACATACCACATTTCCGTTTTACCAAAAGAATTATGACGTTCTTTAGCCAATTTATCGTTAGGATGCACCTGTATAGAAAGGTCTTCGCGTGCATCTATAAATTTAATAAGGATAGGAAAATCGCGACCGAAACGCTCGTATACGTGCTTACCAAGCAACTCATTAGGATATAAATCAATAAGTTCTTGCAGACTTTTGCCCTCAAGAGCCCCGTTGGCTACTACTGAAATATCACCAGGAACGCCCGATACCTCCCAGCTTTCGCCAGTAATGTCGCTTTCGATAGGTTTGTTGAATAAAGTTTTTAGTTTAGTACCACCCCAAAGACGTTCTTTGAGGATTGGTTTAAATTTTATAGGATACATTTTTATTAAGGTTTGTTAATTAAACAGGGCAAAGATACAAATAATTTGCCAATTAGCCAATTTTTACATTTTCTAATTATTTCTATAAACTTCCTCAAACGGCAATCTAAACCTTTCTCCCCAGATGCCGCGCTCTTCACGAAGCCCACAGGTCACCACCATACTCACTTCAGCCCCATAAGGTAGGTGTAGCAGTTTCTTAATACGATGGCTATCATACCCCCCTAACGGACAAGTATCGTATCCCTCCTCTGCCATTGCAAGCATAAAGGTTTGCGCTACAAGCCCACAGCTTTTATGTACTTCCACACGTATATCACCTTCAGAGAGTTCTCGCACCATAGGGCGAAACCAACCAATCACCCCAGAGAGTTTGCGAAAAGCACCTAATAAGCCAAAAAAACGACTGTACACAAAAGGGATTAGTTTCTCATAATGCTTCTCTTTATCTTTAATGCGCTTAGCTTGTCTTTCGGGCGGACTATTGCGCTGTATATTACCGCGTTCAAATTCCAAAATCATCTTGGCGTGCTGGCGGTGTTTGTCCTGTCGAGTCACGAAAACCACCATCTGTTGCGCCGTGCTTGCTGTAAGCTGGTCGAGGCAGGCGTGTGCTAATTTTTCTAACAAAGCCTTATCAGTAATATGGTACAACTCATACAGTTGCATATTGAAACCAGTAGGTGCTAGTGTAGCGAGTCTAAGGCATTCACGCACCTTTTCCTCACTAATGGGCGTAGGAGCGTAATAACGTACCGCCCTGCGGAAGTGTAAAATATCTTTTAACATATTAATAAATTGTAACAAATTAAGCTACAAGACTAAGGCAAATTGCTATGATAGCAGGCATAGCTTGGGCAAAGAATGCTTTACCGCGAGTTTCCCAAGCGAACATTTCCATATAGAGAATATACAAATGCTCAAGCATCACAAAAACAGTAAAAATAGTAGCTAAAATTCCTAACATTTTTTTGAAATAATTGATTACAAATGCAAATGTATAAAATAAATTCTAAAAACTTACTATTAAGCCAATGTCTTACCAAGTAATAATTTGTTTTATGCTGCAAGATAATAGCAATTCCCAAATCTTTCTAGCCTTCCCAGCCCTCCTAAACCTTCCAGTTCTCTCATTCTCTAATTTTCCAATTTTAAAGAAAAAAACTACTTATAGTCCTACCCTTTACTTTAGATATAGCTACCCTTTAGGAAGAGCGAACGATAAGCGAAAGATGAGCAAAGTATAAACGTCTAACCATCATCTCAAAACCAGAAAAAAATCCTATTTCCCAGCCTTCTCAGCCCTCTAAAACCTCCCATTTCTCAATAATAGCCCTGTCATTTTGTCAGTTTTTACACTATGGCAAATAATTTGCTATAATAAAAGGGACAATAACAGAAAAATAGTATGAATACCGAAGATATCAAAGACGAGGAAGTGAAGAACACTCCTGAAGTAGAAAAAACAACTGCTGAAGCTACAGCAGAAGTCAACACACCTGCTGAAGAGACGGCAGAAGACCTATTAGCAAAAGAAAAAGACAAATACTTGCGACTTTTTGCCGAGTTCGAAAACTACAAAAAGCGCACTGCTAAAGAGCGTGTTGAGTTATTTAAAACTGCCGGACAAGACATTTTGTCAGCTATGCTGCCCGTAGTCGATGATTTCGACCGCGCTTTGGCAGAACTTTCTAAGTCAAGCGACAAAAATACACTGATGGGGGTTGAGCTTATCTATAACAAACTTATGACTACCCTCAAACAGAAAGGATTAGAGAAAATGGAGGTAGCACCTAATGATGTGTTCGACAGCGAGCACCACGATGCTGTTACCCAAATACCTGCACCTACCCCCGATGCCAAAGGCAAAATCATCGATGTAGTACAAACAGGGTATAAGTTGGGCGATAAGATTATCCGTTTTCCTAAAGTAGTGGTAGCACAATAACTAACTAAAAAATGAAAAAAGATTACTACGAAATTTTAGAAGTATCCAAGACGGCCAGTGCAGCCGAAATAAAGAAAGCCTATCGTAAACAAGCATTGAAATATCACCCTGATAAGAACCCAGGTGATAAGGAAGCAGAAGAAAAGTTCAAACAAGCAGCCGAAGCCTACGAAGTCCTAAGCGACGAAAACAAACGCGCCCAATACGACCGATTTGGTCACGCAGCTTTCGAAGGCGGTATGGGTGGCGGAGGCTTCTCAATGGATGATATTTTCAGCCAATTTGGCGACATATTTGGCGGACATTTCTCTGGCTTTAGCGGTGGATTTGGTGGCTTTGGAGGAGGTAGACAGCAACAAATGTATATCAAAGGTGATAACCTGCGCATACGTGTGAAAGTCACTCTCGAAGATATCGTAAAAGGAACAGAGAAGAAAATAAAAGTACGTCGTAAAGTAAAAGCTGAAGGCACTACCTATAAAACTTGCCCTACCTGTAACGGACAAGGGCAGATTGTACGACAAGTGAACACTATGCTCGGAATGATGCAGACGGCTACCACTTGTAGCACTTGTGGAGGGGCAGGCGAGGTGATAGACAAACGTGCTGCCGATACCGATGCACAAGGACTTAAAACGGTAGAAGAAACCATACCAATCAATATACCTGCAGGGGTAGTAGATGGTATTCAACTGCAAGTCAATGGCAAAGGGAACGAAGCGCCAGTCAAAAATGGGGTAGCAGGCGATTTGTTAGTTATTATTGAAGAGCAAGAGCATAGCACCCTCAAACGTGAGGGCGACAACCTGCATTACGACCTTTATATCAGTGTACCTGAAGCAGTATTAGGGGCTACTAAAGAGATAGAAACGGTTACCGGAAAGGTACGTATTAAGTTAGACGAGGGTATACAGTCAGGCAAGATACTTCGTTTGCGAGGCAAGGGCGTACCTAATCTTCGCACGCACTACACTGGCGACCTTATTATCCACGTAAACGTTTGGACGCCTAAAAACCTAACCGACAAGCAGAAAGCCTTTTTCAAAGAAATGCTTGATAACGATGGTTTTGCACCCAAACCCGACAAAAATGACAAGTCATTTTTCGAGAAAGTAAAAGAAATGTTTTCATAGGTTATTGATTATAACTAAAAAGAGGAACCACTCTATTGAGTAGTTCCTCTTTTTATATTTCCTTCAGATTATCTTCTTATTGATATATTGGGGTAAAAGCTATAATTCTTTGCGCAAGCGTGCTACAGGTATATCCAATTGTTCACGATATTTAGCGATAGTACGCCGTGCTATAGGGTAGCCTTTTTCTTTGAGTAGTTGGGCAAGTTCGTCGTCAGGTAGTGGTTTGCTTTTGTCTTCCTTAGCGATAATATGCTGCAGTATCTGCTTGATTTCTCGGGTTGAAACATCTTCTCCTTGGTCGTTTTTCATTGCCTCTGAAAAGAAATCTTTGATGAGTTTAGTACCGTATGGTGTAGTCACATATTTGCTGCTAGCAACGCGTGAAACAGTAGAAATATCCATTCCTACTTTATCGGCAATATCTTTAAGGATAAGCGGTTTTATTTTCAGTTCATCACCTGTGAGGAAGTATTCGCGCTGGTGCTCCATAATAGCCTCCATAGTAATAAGCAGGGTCTGTTGTCGCTGGCGTATAGCATCAATAAACCATTTAGCAGAATCTAATTTCTGTTTAATAAATAGTACCGCTTCTTTCTGCGAGTTGCTCTTCTCTTTGCTCTTCTTGTAGGTGTCTAACATTGTACTATACTCTTTTGATACGTGTAGCTCAGGAGCATTACGCCCGTTTAATGAGAGTTCTAATTCATTGTCAACAACCTTTACCGTAAAGTCAGGAATGATTTGCTCAATATGTATATTGTTGCCTGCATAGGAGCTACCAGGTTTAGGGTTTAGCCGCTCCACCTCTTGTACAGCATCTTTTAGCTCCTCTTCACTAACTAAGAAGCGTTGTTGTAGTTTGCTATAGTGTTTTTTGGTGAAGGACTCAAAAGCTTCGGTAAGCATTTTTATAGCTAAGGTTACTGCTGGAGTTTGTTTTTTGCGGCGCAGTTGTATCAGCAAACACTCTTGTAGATCGAAAGCTCCTACACCTGCAGGGTCGAGCTGAAAGATGATTTGCTCACGTATTTGCTCTACGTGTTTTTCTTCGGTATAAATATTTTGAGTGAAAGCCAAGTCATCAGTGAGATCTTGTATAGAGCGACGTATGTAGCCACTATCATCTATACTGCCTATGAGGAACTCAGCTATAAGGTAGTCTTCGTCTGAGATAGTGAAAGTGTTTAATTGGTTAATAAGCGATTGGTGAAAAGAGACCTCTGCGCTAAAAGGCACTTCGCGTTCTTCATCATCATCGCTGTAGTTATTAGCGTGCAATCGGTAGTCGGGTATTTCATCATCGCTGAGGTATTCATCAATATTGATATCATTCATATCAATGATGTCACTATCGTTATATTCATCAGCCGAGTTGTCAAATTCATCGTGAAAGTCGTCAAGAGTTTCTTCTTCACGCCCTGACTCTAAAGCAGGGTTTTCTTCCATTTCCTGCTTTACGCGTTGCTCAAAAGCAAGAGTAGGAAGCTGCACGAGCTTCATTAGCTGTATTTGTTGAGGAGAGAGCTTTTGAGAGAGCTTAAGTTGTAAATTTTGTTTTAGCATTTCTTATTATATAGGGCGCAAAGGTACGAAAATTTTATTTCTTTTTTCCGATATAATTTAATATATGTCGTATTTTCTGTTTGTTTTTTCGTGTATAGTAGCTTCTGTTGATATAGAATAATATACAGACCAGCCCTGCAAAAATAGCGCAGAATACTACCCCTAACCATAGTGAAGATAGGTAAGTATTTAAACACAAGATGACAATAAAAACACTTAAGTTAATACTAGCTAACAGTATACTAGCTTTAGCGTGCGATAGTTTTAGGTAATCTATGATAACGTGGTGTATATGGCTACGGTCAGCTTTGAAAGGTTTGCCGTGCCGTATGATACGCGATGTAAATACCCGAGTAGTATCAAAGAAAGGTATAAAAATAATACTAAGCAATACCCAAACTTTATTAGCTGGGTTGATAATAGCACTTTCTAAAGAGGTAGTGTCTAAAGCAAAAAACTTGATTGCTAATACGGCTAAGATAAAACCGACAATCATAGAGCCTGTATCGCCCATAAATACACGTTTTTTGTTAGATAGATTGTATCGTAAAAAAGCTAATAGAAAACCTATACACAATATAGACAACAGAAAATAATAGTACATTTCAGCATCGTAGAACACATAGGCAAAAGCCGAAAAAATAACCATTCCCACCATTGAGGCAGACCCATTGATGCCATCTATAAGGTTGTAAGAATTTACAATAGCCATCACTATAAAACAGCTGATAAATACAGATACTCCATAAGGAATATCAGTGATATTTAGAAAGCCATCAAGAGTACCTATTTTTAGCCCTGTCCCAAAAAGTAGCATAAAGGTAGCTATGATTTGACCTATCATTTTAGTGCTGGGGTTTACCCCAACAAGGTCATCTTTAAGTCCAACGAAAAAGAGTACGCCTACCCCTGATAAGATGTTAATACCGACCTTGTCGAAGTCGAATGAGCGGAACACCATTAAGGTAAAAACTAGACTTACAAAGAATGAGATACCTCCTAAGGTAGGAGTTCTCTCTTTATGAGAACTTCGTTCGTTAGGCTTATCCATCAAGTTCTTTCGTTTTACTACATATATTATGCTAGGAAGTGCAAAATAAGCTACTGAAAACGATAGTAAAAACACAAAAACAGCCGTGAACCATAGGTTCTCTGAAAATAAATTAGTAATCATATCATCTTATTGTGTGTGGTATTTTCAGCAAAAGTAAGAAAAAAACTTTGAATAACAACTATTATCTTTCTTTTGAACTCATTTTTATAGTTTTTTTAACGTTATTACTCTAACCATATCGACCTATTCTTCGGGTATTTAACTGAAAATTCTATATTAATTTCCTTCTTTTCAGTAGGTTGTAACCCAAATTCCCATTTAAGTTCTCCTGTTTCTTTATTGTACTTCCCTTCTGAACTGTTTAGTACATTTACTTCTATTTCTTTGAGGGTAGGAATAGGTATTTGGTCGAGGACGGTTAGGTGAATAGGCTGCTGTTTGTTATTGCGAATCACAGTTTTATATAGGCGAACATCTTCTTTCTTACTGCCCATAAACTGACGAGAAGCAAATTGTTTTACCTTTTCGCGAGTTACTGATACTTTCTTGTCTTGTCCTAATGAGAGTTTCAGGGTGTCAGCGGTTTGGGTGGGTTGTATATTAGTTTTTCCTACAAAAGTATCTTCAAAAAAGATGTTAGCTTCTCCTTCTAATAAGTTGTACTGTTGCCAGTTGGTCACATAACCTATCAAATAGGCCGTTTGCTCTACTTTTGGCACTACGTAGTAGTTATAATCAGCAGGTACTTGTATTGATTTCATATCTACTGAATATACTTGATTGTCAGATTTTACGGTGTAAGGGGTAGCTATTTCAAACTGTACATTAGTCTGGATGTCAGCTGCTTTTACAGGAATGAGGTCAGCTTGAGGGCTACTGCCACTTCTCATTTTAGCAGCACTATCACCGCTGAGGCTACCTGTTACGCTACTCTTTCTTTTATTACCATAGCCTACTACCACTACTTCCTCTAACTGCTGAGATTCATCTTTTAACCTTACAGTCATTGTTTTTTGTGGAGATAAGGTAGCTGTTTGATAACCGAGATATGATATTTCGAGCATTCTATCTTCATAATTAGTCATATTCAGCTGAAAATTACCGTCAAAATCAGTAGAAGTGCCTATTGCAGTGCCTTTTATTAGTACACTAGCACCAGGTAGAGGCTCTCCTTTTTCGTCTACCACTACTCCTTGTATATTTTTATTGCCTAACCCTATTCTCATTTTAGGTTTTTTAGCGAAATTAGGGTCTATCGTATTATAATTTAGGAAGTAAGTCTGTAGGGTAGGGGCTTCGCCAGAGATATTTGGGTCAGCTGATGAGAAGGTAAGCTTCACTTGGTTCCAATCTTCCTTAGTATCTTGCTGTATATTGGCTTTGTAGATGAGGTTGATAGGCTGACTAATGTCAGTGGCTCTAAGGTCGTATGAGGGTGTCCAGCGGGCATTATCAACTATGTATTGTAGCTCTAACGGATAGTTCTTAGCACTTTCGGCATTTACTTTCACATATATTTCTCCTTTTTCAGTGTCGTTTTTGCCTATAACGGTGCGTTTCTGATTCTCTAATTTTTTAAGCTGAGCATTTAAATCTTCTAATTTTGCTATTCGGTTGTTTGCATCAAACTTTAGCTCTGTTAGTCGTTTGTGAAAGTAATCGGCTATTTGCTGTAAGTTTGCCAATTGGATAGGAGCATTTTTACCGCTTAGCTCTTTGTTCCTTTGCAATAGGTCGATGTTATCTCTGATAATTTCTAAGTGGGTTTGCTCTGTTTCTATCTGCTTTTTCAGCTGTTCTATCTCTTTGTCGAGGGTTTCTACCTCAGCAGAAGGCTTTAACTTGTCTAAAAAATTGATTTTATGACTTACTGATAGGATAGTTATCCCTTTTACAGCTTTTACATTTACACTTTCAGGAGCTATATAAGGAGATAAGTCGGTGAATTTGAGTTCGCTTACTCCTTTAGGTAGCATAATGGTCTTTTTGCGCGTAATTTGTGCTCCGTTAGTAAAAACG
This sequence comes from Capnocytophaga sp. oral taxon 329 str. F0087, assembly GCF_000213295.2. NCBI lineage: Bacteria > Pseudomonadati > Bacteroidota > Flavobacteriia > Flavobacteriales > Flavobacteriaceae > Capnocytophaga > Capnocytophaga sp. oral taxon 329. Next base: position 5,894 of record NZ_KN389995.1, on the reverse strand, counting down.
GTTACCGCATCAACAGTGGTTTTAATTTCTTTAGGGGCTTCTTGCGCACTGAGTAGAGTGCTAAGGGCTAAGCTCGATAAAAACAATATCTTTTTCATTTTATGTATTAATTGTTAATTCTGTGTTTAGATATACCTCCTACATTTTCTTTGTTCCATACTATTGTTTTTACAAAGGGCTTGCGCCTGTTGGGGCAGTTTATACTACATAGTTCGCACGAAAAGTCTTTGCAGTAATCTAAGTGAAAATTAAACTCTATAGAGCGATCTACTTTTTCTGCTAATAGGTGTATCACCTTTTCCATTTCTTGGTGTGCCTGCTGTAGGGGGTAGTAATACGGCAGAGTGATATGGGCATCAATGTGCAGATGCGCCCCAAACTGCTGTATGCGCATATTGTGTATGTCTATCCACTCGATATGTCGGTAGGTTTGGAGTATTTCCACTACGTTGGCAAAGAGGGCTTCATCGCGCTCATCCATAATACCACTGAGGGCTTTGCGCACTATCTTCCAGCCTATTACTATTATATAACTACCAAAACCGATGGCAATTAAAGGGTCGAGCCATCGCCAGCCGGTAAAATGCATCAAAAGTAAGCTCAATACAATAGCTGAGGTGGCATAAGTATCCGATTGCAGATGCTTGCCTGCGCTCATCAGTACTAAAGAGTTTTCTTTCTTCCCTTTTTGGTAGGAAATATACCCCATAGCGTAATTGACTATGGCAGTCGACCCAAAAAGGGCAATCCCCCAGTCTAATTTGTCGAGATGTATTCCTTTTATAAGTGATGAAAAGGCTTCGATGAGAATAAGTATCCCCGCAATAGCAATGAGCATTCCCTCAATACTTGCAGTTACAAACTCTACTTTGCCGTGCCCATAAGGGTGGTCAGTATCGCGTGGTTTATTGCATAAATAGAGGGAGTACAACCCCATAAATGCGGCAATAATATTCACGATGCTCTCCATTGCGTCTGAAAAGATAGCGTTAGAATTGGTGATGCGCCACGCTATCAATTTCACGATGAAGAGTATTATCCCTACAAAAGTAACGAGCTTCTGAAACTGAAACGTCTTCATTGGTTACTCACTAAAGACTGACTTCGGCTACTTCTAACAAGAATTTGTGCATATCGGTATTGCGCATAAAAGGCTTTAGCTTTTCACTTCCTGGTCCGTACATTCCTAATTCGGTATAGTCTGACGAGTGGTCCATACTAATCCAGCCAACTGAGGTATGTGCTTTTTGAATCTCAGCAAAAAGTCGATAAGGTAGGTGTTTATAGTTATAAAGTCCGTCTTCTTTTCTTTCTGTCTTGGCATAATAGGCTAATAGCTCTTTTGCCTGTTCTTCATTGATATTCATTCCGCCACAGTGCTGAGCGATATGTTCTCTTACCTTGTCTATAGAGTCATTAGGGTTGATTTGTTGCAATATCCAGTCGTTAGAATGGGTGAAGTTTTGCAATCTATCAAAATTGTTATTGCACTCTTTGCCATAGATAAGCCCTGGGTTAGCATTGCCGTGGTCTGAGGTGATAACTACAAGGGTGTTGCCATCAGCTTTAGCAAAGTCTAAGGCTACTTTCACAGCTTCGTCAAAAGCTACTTGGTCGTAGAGCAATGCCCCTATATCGTTGCCGTGTGCTGCCCAGTCTACTTTTCCTCCTTCTACTTGTATCACAAAGCCATTAGGGTGACTTTTTAGCTGCTTGATAGCTTTAGCGGTCATCTCGGCAAGAGTAGGGATAGCCGCTTGGTCTTCACTACTTTGAGCGCGGTCAATAGAGTAGGGTAGGGCTTCCTCAGCAAACATACCATATAGGGGTTTGTTAGTGGGGGCTTTTAGCATCTCGTTGCGGGTGCGAGCTACAGTATAGCCTTTTTTCTTTAAAGTATCAAAAAGGTCTTTTTTATCTTTGCGATGGGCAGGGTCGAAATATTTGCTACCGCCCCCCAGCATCACATCAAAACCTAATTCGGTGTAGTTAAGGGCTATTTCGTCCATTGCATTGCGACTCTTGCTCCACGTACAGAAACCTGCCGGAGTAGCGTGGTTAATCATCACGGTGGTTATACAACCTACTTTTTTGCCTGCTTTTTTAAACTTTTGCAAGATAGGCATATTCTCTTTGCCATTGGGACTTATATTCAGGCTGCCGTTGTTCACGCGTACGCCTCCTCCCCACGAAGAACTTGCCGCTGATGAGTCGGTTACTACCGAGCTTGCAGATGCCATATCCATTAGCGCACGTTGCCCCAGATTGCTTTCGTATAAATCCATCCAGCTTGAAGGGCGACCGTATTTGCGTTTTAGGTATAGGTCAGCCATTACCATAGTGCCGGTGCTCATTCCATCACTCACTAAAAAAATGATGTTCTTAGTGCGTTTGCCTCTGTTAGCTTCACCAAGTGTTTGGGCTTGTAAATCAAAAGAAGGAAGTACTAATCCTCCTAATGCAGCCAATGTTCCGTTTTTAAAAAATGCTCTTCTTTTCATATCTGTATTATAAAATGTTTAATTTTTCTTTTAATTCATTAATTGTTAGTTAAAGCATTCCAGCCCCTTGCAATGATAGGGATAGACTGCCCTGAGCGAGTGATGAGGTTTACTCCTTCGCTCTTATCGGTGATGTAGCCAATTATGCTAAAGTGCGGATTGCCTTTTATCTTGTCATAATCGGCTTGCTTTATGGTGAAAAGCAATTCGTAGTCCTCACCGCCACTTAACGCAATAGTGGTACTGTCTAAATTAAACTCCTCGCAGGTGCTTATCACTTGTGGGTCGAGGGGGATTTTGTCTTCATACAGCCTGCAACCTACCCCTGATTGGGTGCAGATATGCAGTATTTCAGACGAAAGTCCGTCGCTTACGTCCATCATAGCAGTAGGTTTTACGCCCAACTCTTTTAGCAATGGTGGAATGTCTTTGCGGGCTTCGGGTTTGAGTTGCCGCTCTAAAATGTACGAATACATCTCTATATCGGGTTGCGAGTTTGGATTTACCTGAAAGACCGCTTTCTCGCGCTCTAATATCTGCAAGCCCATATAAGCCCCTCCTATATCGCCTGTAAGCACAATAAGGTCGTTTTCTTTAGCACCATTGCGGTATACGAGCTCTTGCTCATCTGCTTCACCTATAGCAGTAACCGAGATGATGAGTCCGCGTGTAGAAGAGGTGGTATCGCCTCCTACCAAATCTACCTCATAACGCTTACAAGCTAGGTGTATACCTGCATAAAGCTCTTCTAAGGCTTCTAACGGAAAGCGGTTAGAAACAGCTATCGAAACGGTGATTTGGGTAGCACGGGCATTCATCGCATAAATGTCCGACACATTTACGCTTACAGCCTTGTAGCCCAAATGTTTTAGCGGTACATAGCTGAGGTCGAAATGGACGCCCTCGATGAGCAAATCGGTTGAGATGACCGCTTTTTTATCCTTAAAATCTATTACAGCAGCATCATCGCCTACACTTTTGAGGGTAGAAGGCTGCTTTGCTTCAAAACCTGCTGTTAGGCGGTCTATAAGTCCGAATTCTCCCAAATCGCTTAGCTGGGTGCGGTGGGGTGTTTTGTCTTCTATCATTTAGCGAAATAGTTTAAAGCAATCACTACCCCAAGGTGCATTCCCTCGTGGGTATTGTTGAAATGGATAGCATCTTCTATACAAGTCAGTGCATAGCCGTAGCTGGTGGTGTAAGGAGTAAAGTTTGCAAATATGTCTCGCTCATAGTCGGCTTGTAGCTGCTTTTGGGTGCTGATAAGCAGTGCGCGCAGCTCTTGTATTTCGTCAGCAGTAGGTATGTGTCCGTCAGGGAAAGTACCTTTTTTGTAGGTTTCTATAAAAGCCTCAGGTACTACGGGTTTCACCCCAGAGAGTTTGTAGCACAATATCTGCTGTGTTGCTACGCAATGGGCAATATTCCACCAGATGCTATTATGGAATCCTGCGGGTATTTGTGCCAATTTTTCAGGCGTTACATTTTCTAAATAGGTTAGTAGGTTGTTGCGGGTTGCCACGTGTAGGGCAAATACTTGTTCTTTCATATATTAGTGTTTAGTAATTAGTCGTTAGTCTTTAGTCCCTAGTCGTTAGAATAGAGTCTTTAGTCACTAGAATAGAGTCACTTTCTAACGACTAGCGACTAATCACTAGCGGCTAAACTCTAACGACTAGCGACTAATCACTAACGACTAAATCCAGAGGCAAAAGTACGAAAAATACTTGAAGATACCGCATAAAATAAAAAAGATTTGTATTTTTGCGCTCAATTTTATAAAAATCGTTATGTATCAATTAATTAAAGAAGTGCACTCGCTGAGTGCTTACATAGTGCTAGTGGTACTATTTTTGTCTGCAACCAATGCACTTATTGGCTATTTCACTAAAAAAGAAACTTATCAGTTGAAAGACCTCCGCCTAAACTTGTTTGCTCTTATTTTTGCCCATATTCAGCTGCTATTAGGCTTACTGCTCTACGTGCTTACGCCGCTTTTAGCATCGTGGCAAGAAGGCAAGATGGTGATGAAAACCAGTCTGTTGCGTCTTTTGCTTTTGGAACACCCTCTAATAATGATTACTGCGGTAGTGCTTATTACTATTGGCTGGTCAAAACACAAAAAGCAAGATACACCTCGTGCTAAGTTCGCCAAAATAGCTCTTTTCTACGGTATTGCTTTGGTGTTGGTGCTCTCGCGTCTTCCTTGGAAATTGTGGTGGGGACTAATATAATGAAGAAATGAAAGTACTTAAATACTTTTTTTGGATAATATGGAAAAGCTGGTTCTATGTAGTAGTAACCAGCTTGATTCTTTTACTGTTGCCGCTACTCTTGGTGCTTACTGCTCGTCAGCGTTGGTATCCGGCACTCTATTGGGTAGCGCGACAGCTATGGGCTACGCCTATTCTCTACGCTATGGGCTTTTACCCCAGAATAAGGAGGGCGTTTGCTGTAACTAACGACCACCATAGCTATATGCTGGTGGCTAACCACTATAGTATGATGGATATTATGCTGATGCTTTATTGCAGCAAAAATCCGTTTGTGTTTGTAGGCAAAAAGGAATTGGCTAAACTACCTCTGTTTGGTTATTTCTACAAACGCGCGGCTATATTAGTAGACCGCAAAAATTCGCAGAGTAGGCGTGAGGTATATAAACACGCTCTAGAGCGGATACAAAGCGGATTGAGTATCTGCATTTTCCCTGAAGGAGGCGTGCCTGATGATGAGAGTATAGTACTCGATAACTTCAAAGATGGCGCTTTTCGCATCGCCATTCAGTGTCAGATACCTATAGTGCCTATGGTGCTGTACGATACTAAAAAGCGTTTTCCGTTTCGTTTCTTTGCCGGTAGTACAGGGCGAATGCGCGTAGATATACTGCCGCCCATTTCTACCGAAGGTAAAACTCTTGACGATAAAGACGCGCTACGCGAAGAGGTGCGCAGCCTTATACTACAACGACTTACCGCTGCTGCACCAAGCGCGCCACATACTTCCCAATAACATCGAATTCTAAATTTACTACACTGCCTACTGCTAAGCAGTGCAAATTGGTATGCGCTAAAGTGTAAGGGATAACGGCTACCGAAAAACCATCGCGAGTGGCATCTACCACTGTTAGGCTTACCCCATTAACGGTTACAGACCCTTTTTCTATCACTACATTGCCAGTTGAGGGGTCGTAAGCAAAGCTAAAACGCTTGCTGCCACCTTCTTCTTTTATGGCTGTACAAGTAGCAGTCTGGTCGATGTGGCCTTGCACTATATGTCCGTCTAAGCGCGTGTTTAGCAACATACCGCGTTCTAAATTTACGATATCGCCAGCTTGCAGACTTCCTAAGTGGGTTTTGGCTAAAGTCTCGGCTATGGCTGTCACTTGATATACCT
>NZ_KN389994.1:37929-50347 GCF_000213295.2 Capnocytophaga sp. oral taxon 329 str. F0087 | reverse complement strand
TGTACTATTGCCTCCTTCAACTCCTTCATCTTGCCCTAACTTTTTAATAGCTTTATTTAATTTAGGTAGAAAAGAGGCAGTATCAATATTTGAAAAGTCAAATATAAACTCTCCATCAATATTGATTAACCGATCTTCTATTTTTTCATATTTCTTATTATTTGATGCAACAAAAATTTTTACATTTCCTTGTTGCCCTTTAACAAGCGTATCGAGAACTAACTTTAAGAGACTTTTGTAATCAGAATTTCTTTCATTTTTAGTTCCCTTAGTTCCACCTCTTGACTCTAAAATAATACCAGTCATTCCTTCATAAGAGCCATTATAAAGGTATTTTTTATTATTTCCCATATATAAAAAATTAAATTATTTAACGCCCCAAAATTAGTGACTATTTTTATTACTGCCAAATATAAAATGTTAAATTTTAGGGCGTTAGGGTTGTTGTTTTTATTATTTATTTATTAATTGAAATGTTTGTTGTGATAGCACTTTTTCTATTTCGGCAATGAGTGCTATAGGGGTGAGTTCCTTGGCTAAACTTGGCTTACGTAGTACTTCTCCTGCTATTTCCTTAATGTTATAAGGTTCTACAAGGTTTGTAATGCGTTCTCTAAGGGCTACAACTATCTTGCTCAGTTGTGGATAGTCCGTGTTAGGCAGCGTATCGAATATAGGACAAACTATTTTTGTCGGACTGATACCTATCGAAAAAGTAGCAGGTAAAAACTCACTGCGGTCGATTACAAAAGGGGCTATTTTGCCATTAAGAGCTCGACTATAGACAGCTTCTTGATTGATAAGCAAATGTCCGCTTTTCTCTAAGAAATCTACATAGGCTACATTGCTGATTTTCTTAGGGGTATCATCTGTAAGATAGGTGGCTTCGTTAATGATGCGAAGAAGCATTTCTTCAAAAAGACTACGCTCTGAACTATTAAAAAAACGCGTTATCGCAAACAAAGGTAGTGCTACTTTCTCATCGCTACCACACAATTGAGCGTACACCAAGCTTTTAGCCAAAGCCTCTTTAAACGTTTTAACGCTGAGCTTTTCATTCGCGCTGTGTTTACGGTCGCGTTTTCTCCGTTTCAAAAGTTTGTCTATGTGTTTCTCTAATTCTCGTACCCTATACGACTCTTTTATAAGAATACGTTTTTGCGAGATTTCTCCTTTTCTAAAGGCTACTATCTTCTCAAAAATAGTTTCTTCAAAAAAAGGTGCTAAAATCTCGGTTCGCTCATACCACAGAGTGCTATCGCGCTTATACTCAAGCATCGTGTCGAATACCTTGTGAAAATCGACTACCTTTTTTACTGTTGCCTGCTGTTGCACATAGTCAGTAAAACTACCGATGAGGTGAATGCCTTGTTTAAAACTCTCTTCTAAAGCGTTCCACTGCTCAGGATATTGCTGGTACAGGGCATAAGCATCGCTAATGCAGACTACGATACGCGGTGAATAGGTCTGCGCTTGCAAGCGTTTTTCGTTTTCGGCAATCAGTGCTTGTAATACCTCTTGAGGGTTGGTAGCAGTAGTAAAACTGTAAGGCGCAATGACTTCCTTTAAGAAGCTATCGGATGCGTTTGCACTATCTATCCATACCAATTGAACCTCTTCGGGTGTTTGCCTGAATAACAGCGACAGCAATACGAGTTGTAACCCCTTGCAGGTAGTGGCAGGAGTATCATTTTTAATAGCCCAATGCGTTTGGGTAACTAAATCAACGATGTGAATATCGTGGTTATTAACTCCTAAAGCAATAGGCAAGGTCATAGCCGCATTTCGGAATTGTGAAGCACAGAACAATTCGCTTAAATGTACCCAACGAGTGCTTTGGTTAGGAATTGCGATGCGCAGGAATTGCTTTTCTATGCTATTGGCAATAAAACTGTTGGTTGATAGTACATAACCTTTCGGGAAGGCTTTTTGCACTCTCTCAAAATCATCTTGCCGAAACAGCGATTTCATTTTCACCGAGAAAACGTTCTGTTTTCGCTCAACAGTAGGGTGAAAAGTACCTTTGAAAGGCAAATCAAGCAATTGGAGCGTTTCCTTAATATAACGCTCTTGTTCAACAATTTCGCGTTCTAAAAGCACACGCATAGTCATTTCTGACTGACCGAGCAGTGCTATGGGCAACTGCATTGATAAATTCTGGTTTTGCATATAAAATAAAATTAATAATATTATCTATATATATCGTTTTTTCTCTCAGATATAAGTAAAAAACAAAAAAGTTATTAACAATTTTCTTATATTACTGATTATCAATGCTATATTTTTTTATACTTTTTCTTGTCTAACTTACAACAATACACACCAGAGTTTTTTAGCACAAATAAGCACAAAAAAACTTTGCTAAGAGTTTTAGGGCTCTTAGCAAAGTTTATTATCTAAATTATATTTCTACGCTTCTATTTCTTGTATAATTCTAAATACTCGCGGACGATTTCAAAGTCGTCAAAATGGTGTCTCACCCCTTTGATTTCTTGGTAAGTTTCGTGTCCCTTACCTGCGATAAGGACAATGTCTCCTTTTTGGGCGTTCTTGCAAACAGATTGTATCGCTTGACGACGGTCGGTGATAGTTTGTACTTTATGAAAGTGCTGTGCTTGTACCCCTTGTTCCATCTCTGATAAGATAGCCTCAGGCTCTTCATTGCGGGGGTTGTCGGACGTAAGGATTACATTATCGCTGAGGGTTGTGGCTATATCGGCCATTATAGGGCGCTTGCCTTTATCGCGATTGCCCCCACACCCCACTACAGTAGTGAGGGTCTCGTTGTGCGTGCGTATATCGTTAATCGTTTTGAGTACATTTTCGAGTGCATCGGGGGTATGGGCATAATCTACTATGGTAATGACGCCTGTAGCTGAAACGGCATACTGAAAACGCCCTGCTACAGGTTCTATCGCACTGATAAGGGTAAGCGCCTCAAGCTCGTCTACCCCTAAAAGAGTAGCTGCCCCAAAGACTGCCAAAAGGTTATAAGCATTGAACTCGCCTATGAGCTTCGTCCATACCTCGTGCTGATTGATACGCAATAGCAATCCGTCAAACCTACTCTCTATAATATGCGCTTTATAGTCGGCGTGTGTTTTGAGGGCGTATGTTTTCTTTTGAGCCTTAGTATTCTGCAGCATAAAAGCACCATTCTTATCGTCGATATTCACCAAAGCAAAAGCGGTAGAAGGTAGCGCATCAAAGAAGCGCTTCTTTACATCGCGGTAGGCTGCAAAAGTTTTGTGATAGTCGAGGTGGTCGCGGGTGAGGTTAGTGAAAATACCCCCTGCAAAGTGTAATCCTTCAGTACGGTGCTGGTCGATGCCGTGCGAACTCACCTCCATAAAGCAGTATTTTACCCCTTGTTGTACCATTAAATGCAAATAATAATGTAACTGAAGAGGGTCGGGAGTGGTGTGGGTAGCCTCAAAACGCTGGTCGTCTACATATACTGCCACCGTAGAGAGCAAGCCTGCCTTTTGTCCCGCCTTTCTAAATAGTTGGTATAGCAAGGTTGCAATAGTAGTCTTACCATTAGTGCCCGTTACCCCTACTAGGGTAAGCTTTTCAGATGGATTGCCATAGAAATTAGCCGCAATAAGGGCTAAAGCACTATGACTGTTGGGTACTACTATATAGCTAACATCGGGAAAGAGCAGTTGCGGTAATTGCTCGCATACTATTGCAGTAGCTCCACTGCGTGTAGCTTGGTCTATATATTCGTGTCCGTTGGATTGCGTACCTGCTATGGCAACAAACATACTTCCTTTTTCTACCTTGCGAGAGTCAAAACAAACGGAAGTAATAGGTTTATCTTCTACATAAAGAGAAGCTTTTATAGTGAGGTTGTTTAATAAAGAGGTTAAATTAGTCATTCGTTATTAGTTGTTAGTCGTTAGTTCAATTAGCTAATTCACCACACTGCAATACTACTAGAGTATTTCGTGCTATACGCGTGCCTTTCAGTACTGATTGCTCTGCTACTTTGCCTTGCCCTAACACTCTGACGCGCAAGCCCATATTCTCTAATAAGGCTATAGCATCCATAGCATTTACCCCTTTGAGGTCAGGCATAACCGTCTTATACTTAGCGGCTTTGGCGTAATAATCTTCGTAGTTATGAGTGGTGGTTTCTGATACTCTATCCACATCTTCAACTGTATCTATCAGCAAAGAGTTGGTGTATATCTTATGAGCGATACTCTTAAATACAGGGCCTGATACATCTGCCCCATAAATACCCAAACTGCGGTCTGGTTCGTGTATGACTACTATACAAGAATATTTAGGATTTTCTACCGGAAAGAAGCCTGCAAAAGACGATATATAGCTCAGCTTGGTATCGGTTCGGGCGTAATCTTTACGAGCGGTACCGGTCTTGCCTGCCATTGAAAAATCGGGTGAATAGAGTCTGTGCGCACTACCATACGAACGCCTTACCACATCGGCTAACATTCCTTTAGCGCGGTCGGCTGTTTGCTTGCTGCACACCTTTGCATTAATAATCTCTACATTGAATTTCTCAATAGTTTTATTCCACTCTTTTACCTCTTTTATCAATCGAGGTTTTACCATTACGCCCCCATTAGCAATGGCGTTGTAGAAGGTTAAACTCTGTAAAGGGGTAATTTTCACGGCATAGCCTATGGACATTGATTTCAGCGTTATCCCGCTCCATATCTTATCGCGTGGGGTAGGTATAAAAGGCTGTCCCTCGCCCGCTATAGGCAAATCTAACTTCTGATTGAGGTTCATATCCAGCAATTTATTAGTAAAATCGGATTCGCTTTTGGTATAAAGATGATCTACCAACTCGGTCATCCCTACGTTAGATGATACCGAAAAAGCTTTGTTGATACTAATACGCCCTGAGAACTTGTGTTGTGAGTCTTCAAAAGTCTTGTCGTAGTACTGCATCTTGCGGTCTTTGATGTCTACTACATAAGTAGTATCGATATTACGAGTTTCCATAGCAGCCACTACGGTCATCAGTTTAAAGATAGAACCAGGCTCGTGTGCCTCGCCTATCGCAAAGTTATAGCGCTCAGCATAAGTATTGTTTTTAGGGTTGAGCTCAAGGTTTGAGATAGCTTTTATCTCGCCTGTATTGACCTCCATTACTATTACACAACCGTGCTGTGCCTTGTATTTCTTCAGCTGCGTTAATAGGGCGTGGTGGGCTATATCCTGAATATTAATATTGATAGTAGAAACTACATCATAGCCGTCTTTAGGCTCTATGATGTTAAAACCACTCGCCAATCGCCATTGGTTATTGGCTATTTTCTGCTCCATACGTCGCCCTTTAGTGCCAAGTAGGTAGCCCGAATAAGCCCCTTCGAGCCCGACACGGGTGGTAAAACCCGTTTCATCGGTACGCGCATAGCCTATACTTCGGTGAGCAATCCCTCCTAAAGGATACTCGCGTTTGACCTTTTTCTCTACTATGAAGCCCCCTGAATTAGCTCCTTTTGAAAACATTGGGAACTTTCTAATACGCGTGTATTCGCTATAGCCTATATTGCTGACTACCAACATATAGCGATTATTATTAGCGCGTTCTTTAGTGAATATATTCTGGTAGTAGCTGCTTGAGCGCCCAAACATTTTAGAAAGCGAATCGCTCAGCGGTTTTATATTTTCTTTGAAGAGCTTTTTGCTTGGAGCTTTTGAGTCCCACCTGATGTCATAGCGTGTTACCGAGGTAGCCAAAAGGCTGCCATCGTCAGAGTACAAGTTGCCTTGTGTAGGGGTAATTTCTGCTTCGCGCAAGGTTTTCTCGTCTACTTTAGCACGGTATGTATCCCCTTCTATTTGTATGGTGACTAACTTAACGGCAATAACAATCAGCATTAGTATCATAGCCAACGCTATGAAATAGGTGCGATACGTTATTTTTTTATCATTTTTTTCCATCTGATGAGGGGGAATATTTATTCTTCTATAATTACTTTTATTTTTTGAGGAGGTTTCTCAGGCTGTTTTAGTCCTTTTGATTCTAACTGTTCTAATAATGAGGATTCTAAGCGAACCCGCTGCAAACGCGAACGCACATCGACAAACTCACTTTTTAGCTCGTTCACCTCTTCATTAAGTTTAGCTATCTGGTGTACTTTCTTGTCTACTATGTGCGAACTGGCAATCACTATTAGGGCTAAGGCAAAAAGAAAACAGATAAAAAGCCAATTGCGATTGGCTTCTTTGCCTTCTACCAAGAATTTACCTCTGAGAATATTCTTTATTTCATTAGTAGCTGTTCCCATTTTATCAAAATTAATCGTTTATACGTTCAGCTATGCGGAGTTTAGCACTTCTCGCCCTGTTATTAATGGTTATCTCGGCTTCGTCGGGGAGGATAAGTCCGCCTACTTTTTTGAAAGGTACTGATACGTTGCCATACCAATCTTTTTCTGGAGCACCCTCCATTTGTCCATCGCGGATGAAGCGTTTTACACAACGATCTTCTAACGAATGATAGCTAATGAGGCTAATGCGCCCCCCTACTTTCACTACGGCAGGCAGCTGCAGCAAAAAGGATTCCAAAACTTCCATTTCGGCATTTACCTCTATGCGTATAGATTGGTAAATCTGAGCTAAAACCTTATTCTCTTTGAATTTTGGTAAAAAAGCACGGACTGCCTCTTGCAGTGTGCTGCCTAAACGAATGGGCGTATGCTGCCTAAAGGCAATAATAGCGCGGGCTATAGCGCGGGCATTCTTTAGTTCGCCATAAAGAGAGAAAATGCGAGTAAGAGCTGCCTCGTCATACTCATTAACCACCTGCTGAGCGGTAAGCTCTGACTGCTGATTCATACGCATATCTAATGCCCCCTCAAAGCGAGTTGAAAATCCGCGTTCGGCTACATCAAACTGGTGTGAAGAGACTCCGAAATCGCCTAATACACCATCTACCTCAGAAACACCATAGAAGCGCAAGTACTGCTTTAGGTACTTAAAATTTTGATGAATAAGGGTAAAACGCGGGTCGTCGATAGTATTATTTAGCGCATCAGCATCTTGGTCGAAAGCGTAGAGCCTACCGTTTTCGCCTAACCTATTGAGTATTTCGCGGGAGTGACCGCCGCCACCAAAAGTGACATCGACATAGGTGCCGCCAGGCTTAATAGCCAGACCGTCAATGCTCTGCTTTAGCAATACGGGAATGTGATATGATATAGAATCGCTCATTAAAAAAGAGGGTTAAAAATCGTGAGGCAAAAGTACGAAATAAATAATTACTAACAAGGTTTTTTATTTGGAGATTTTTTATTATGAGAGGTTTAAAAACAAAAAAATGAGATTTTTAATGCCCCTCTAAAACTAAAACAATTTGCTATGGAAGATTTTTTTTCATTTGCACGAAATGAAAAAGGATATAGCTAATATGAAAGCAGGTATTAACGAACTTACCACAAAGGGTATAGAAAAGGTCATAAAAAAAGCCCTCATTGTGAGAGCTTTTTAGTATTATCTTTTAAGTACTATCTTTGATAATATTCCTTGAATATAACCATCTAACACCAAACTTTTTTTATCATCACTAATTTTAAACTTTATAGGATAACTCCCATCATCACTAATAAGAGTTAAGTAAGGATATTCATATTTAAAAGTTCCTTTTTTTGATACTTTCTTTTCCTCATTACGTATTTTTTCAGTAGCAGTCAAAAAAAACTCTTTTTTCCAATCAATAACTAACAATGAACAAGTCGTTTCACTGTAGTTTGTTTCCTCTTTGAAGTTCCACATTCCATTTATATCGCTATAATCTACCTTATCATCGCTTTTCGAGCACCCCATAGCGAGCACTGCTATTAGTAATAATACAATTCTTTTCATTGGTATATTAGTTTTGTTTTGGGCAAAAGTAGAAATATATTTAAAATCAATAATCATTGAAGAAAAAACGATAGTGATAGGAATAGCCTAATATTTTTATTATCAATAAATTAAAAGTGTTTCCAAAAATAAAATACAAAAAAATCAAAAAAATATATACAATTTCATTTATCTTTTATATATTTGCACCGTAAAAAATATATCTGCGGAAACAGATATATTTTAGGTAGTGGGATTTGTCTTAATTTTTTTAGTTATGATGATATATAATAATTTTGACGGGGCAAAGATACAAACTTTTGTCCAATCCTGCAAGCGAAAGCTCGCAAAAAAAGATGCATTCATTACTGAATGTACTGAAAAAGGGCTTATTAAGTTCTTTTATGCTTTTGAAAACGCTAAAGAAAAGTTCGGTTCAACTATGAAACCTTTCCCTCCACAATCAAGAAGTAGAGGCCTTGAAGCAAGCGTTTTTCAAACTTGTCTATTAGGTGAACTCCAAAAAGTTTTTCCTGAGAAATGGAAGTTTTGGAAATACAAACGATTTGTAATAACATTCTGCGGACACTCTTTACTGTTTAAAAAGTTAAACAAAAAAGGTATGCCTATGAATATAAAAACAAATGCCAATCAGTCCATTATAAACCAAATGCAGACGCAACTTTTTGACCCTACTGACTACGAAAATCCTATCGTATTTTTCGGTTGGGAAAAAAGCAAATCAGGTGATTTGATAAATCCTCATTTTGTTTATATAGACGAGGGAAAAATAAAATGGAGACTTCGTAAAGATGAACTAACATCATTAAATGCTCCTACTATATTAACGCCTAATAAAACTGGAAGATTGCTACCTAAAGTTAAAGAGCAATCTAAACGTAAAAAGGCAATGTAACATTTATTAACCGACAAGTCCTACTACCTTTTTTACAAAAAAACACTAACGGCTAATTACAACAAAACACCTATGAAAGTTAATCACAATCAACTTACCCTTGCAAGGGAATACAGAGGGTGGACGCAAACAAAATTGTCAAAAGCGGTGCAAGGGCTTTCACAATCTAATTTATCCAAGTTTGAAAAAGGACTTGGTGGGTTATCCGATGAGATTTTGGAAAAGATATTTAATGTGCTGAAATTTCCAAAAGAGTTTTTTGAGCGCAAAATATCAGTAGACTTAGAGACATCTAACTATCGCAAAAAAAACACCATTCCAAAATCAATTATTCAAGAATTTGAAACATCTTGTATATTTATCGGTTATATTATTGACGAAATGTCAAATTCTATTGATTATCCTGATTTCTCACTTAAAACCTTAGATATTGAAGACGGATATACTCCTGAATATATTGCCCAATTCACACGCAAGGATTTTAGAATATTCGATAATGAACCTATTGAGGATATTTTTAGAATTATAGAGGATAAAGGAATTATCATTTATGAACTAAATGCGAATGAAAAGTTTGATGGTATATCGTTATTTACTAAAAAAGGATTTCCTGTAGTAGTATTAAATAAAAGACTTCCTAATGATAGGAAACGTTTCACATTAGCCCACGAATTAGGGCATTTGATAATGCACACAGCTTTTCCAGTACCAAATGTTAGAGACAAAGAGCAAGAAGCTAACGATTTTGCTTCCGAATTTCTAATGCCTGAAAGAGCGATAAGAAATTCATTAGAGGGGCTCAAACTTTCAAGCCTAAGCGCATTAAAAAGCTATTGGCTAACCTCAAAGGCTTCAATTATCAGGCGCGCATACTCATTAGGGGTTATTAATCAAAATAAATATAAATATTTCAATATTGAACTGAGTAGAATAGGAGAGAAAAAAAATGAAAAAGGCAGTGTAAGCATAGACGAGGCTATAACGTTTGATATGGCTGTAAAATTACACTTAAAAGAACTTGAGTACACTTATGATGATTTAGCAAACGCTTTCGCTCTTCCTGAAGATGTTATTCAGAGGTATGTATTAAAGCAAAATCTATTCTTAAAACCCAAAATAACTATAAACTAAAAAAGCCCCAATATTGGGGCTTTTTCTATATCTGTATTTCTAATTGTTTTAACCGCTCCCTATCTTTTTTAGCCTTATTCACTTGGTAGATAGCCGTTGTGCTTTGGTTAGTGTGCGAAGCTAAGAGCATTGCCGTGTCGCTATCTAAGTTATCAAGCATATAGTGCTTAAGGGCGTAAAAATCAGCTTCAATACCTAATTTATCTTTTACGTGTCGCTTCCAAAAGCGGGTAACAATCTCGGTATGTCCCATTTTCTTGTTAGGAACGAAATCAAGTGCAAAAAGATAGTCGTTAGCACTTTTGCATTTGCTGCATATCTCTTTCCAAAGTTCTAATGCAGGGCCAAGTATCACCTTTGTACAGCGTTTATACTGACCGCCTTTTTCAAGCAATATTACAAACTCCTGCTTATCTAAATCTACATCTTTGCGTTGTAATCTGAAAAGTTCGGTATTACGTGCCCCTGAATATAGGAAGATCATCATATACCTATAGAAGTCAGGGTTTATAAATCGCACGTGGTTTTTTACCCTTGTTAGTTCCTCTTCGGTAAGTATGGTACGGGCTTCTTTTATCACCTTTTTAGGGTATATATCTCTTGTTATATTAGCCTCGCAGCATTCGTACTCTATAAGCTCACGGAATAGGCTGGAAAAGTATATCACGAACCTATTGTAATACTTGTCGGATAGTCGCAACCAGTCAAG
This sequence comes from Capnocytophaga sp. oral taxon 329 str. F0087, assembly GCF_000213295.2. Lineage (NCBI taxonomy): Bacteria > Pseudomonadati > Bacteroidota > Flavobacteriia > Flavobacteriales > Flavobacteriaceae > Capnocytophaga > Capnocytophaga sp. oral taxon 329. The sequence continues at coordinate 39,767 of NZ_KN389994.1, read as the reverse complement.
CATTCGCTTCAAATCTACCCTACGCAAATCCTTTATTTTGACCGTCTGCAAATCGAGGGTTTCGCACGCCTAAAAGCCTCGATAAAGTGCAATTCAGGATATAACCCCTCTTTATGTACTTGCACGTACTTTTTGAGTATGGGATTATAGCCAGCATCAAGTTGTTTAGGAATGTTTTTGAGCAAGAATGATACCATTGCTTTGCGTTCTTCTACTGTAGTCGGTTTGTTAGCCTTTTTTCTATAAGGGAAGCCCTTAGGATATTTCTTATCAAAACGAGGGTCGAAGAATACGCATTGCACGTACCAGTCTTTATCCAAGTCTTTTTTAGTAGCTTTTTGCCAATTGGCAGGGGATACCCATAGTTGGGAATAGCTACACCCGTCGAGTGTTTTTACTACCATAATGTAATTATTTTAGATTGTCGTTTACCTTGTCGTTTTAAGATAATTACAAATGGATTTCCGTACTAAAAAATAAAAGGTAACGCTTTGAGTGGAAGTGCGTTACCTTTTAGTGACCTCGACAGGATTCAAACCTGTAACCTTCTGAGCCGTAATCAGATGCGCTATTCAGTTGCGCCACGAGGCCAATGTTGTTTTGTTTTACGGGTGCAAAGGTACAACCTTTTTTTTAACTACCAAATTTTTTGGCAACTTTTTTTCAAAATATTTTTTCTTACTTCACTTGAACTCTCCAGCCAAATGGGTCTTCTGACCTGTTATACTGTATGTTAAGTATCGTTTCTTTTATTTTATCAGTATATAATTCTGCTGGTCTGTTTATCTCATAATCCTTGCCTTTGTAGCCAAAAGCTGATATAGGACTAATCACCGCAGCTGTACCACAACCAAACGCTTCTTTGAGAGTACCATTTTCTGCCGCCTCTATTAACTCTGTTACTTTAACAGGACGTATCTCAGTTTTAATACCTAATTTTTCGGCAACTGCTATGATACTCTTACGCGTTACCCCATCGAGGATACGCTCGCTAGTAGGACAAGTTACTAAGGTGTCGCCTAATCTAAACCATAGGTTCATAGTACCTGCTTCCTCTAAATATTGGTGAGTAGCATCGTCTGTCCACATCACTTGTTGGTAGCCCTCAGCAGCCGCTTGTTGGGTAGGATAGAACTGACCTGCATAGTTGCCCGCTGCCTTAGCAAAACCAAAACCACCATTAGCCGCACGGCTGTAATAGTCGGCTATTTTTACGCGTACATCGCCTGAGTAGTATGATTGTACTGGAGCTGTAATAATAATAAATAAGTAGTCTTTGGCAGGTGAGGCTTGTACCCCTGGAGTGGTAGCAATTACAAACGGACGCAAGTAAAGCGCATTACCAAAGCCTGGTTTTATCCACTCGCTGTCTATATCGACAAGGGTACGAAGGGCTTTGTCAAACCATTCTTCAGGGAAAGCAGGCATTGCTAAACGCTCGCAAGATTTGTTGATACGTTTGTAGTTTTCTTGCGGACGGAACAAAAATACGTGTCCGTTATCATCTTTATACGCTTTCATACCTTCAAAAACTGCTTGTCCATAATGGAAGACGCTAGCTGAAGGCTCTAAAGAAAGGGCTCCGTAAGGTTTAATGGTAGGGTTTTGCCACTTACCGTCCTTATATTCGCAAATAAACATATGGTCGGCAAAGGTACGCCCAAAACTCAATTTAGAAAAGTCTACTTCTTTAATACGACTTTCTTTTACTTTTTCAATTTTTAAATCCATATTGTTTTAGTTTTTTTATTTCTTTTTACAAATTTAGTTTTTTAGGGTCATTTCTATTATCCCAAAAAGCTACAATTTCTATTTCATTTTCCTCTTCAAGAATTCTA
>NZ_KN389994.1:21122-37447 GCF_000213295.2 Capnocytophaga sp. oral taxon 329 str. F0087 | reverse complement strand
AGAAATGAGATAATATAATTACTACAAAATAATAATATATCATAGTATTGAATTTCAGCTTCTGAAGACCAAGATACTTTTAATTCTCTAATTGTTTCTTCCATCTTTCAATAAGCATTCTCGCCCCTGTTTGTACCTCTTCATTACTCTTTTTACGTCCTACATCAAGGTCTCTTAGCCCTCTATCAATAGATTGCAACAACGCTTCAGAAAGCTCTCCCTCCTGTACATAGCCTGTGGCTGATAGTACCTCTGGCTCATATTTATTAGTAAGTGTTGTCTTCATTTCGTTTTTATTATACTTCAAAATTTCGTCAAAGGTACAAATTATTTTTTAACTTTGTGCCCTAAAACTCAAAAAACTTTATATTTATTTCACAATCTATTAACTATTAAACAATTACACCTAATACCTATGAAACACGAACTTATACAAACTTCTGATGGCTCTACAAGTCTGTACATAGCAGACCTGCAAGAAACATACCATTCTAAACACGGAGCCCTACAAGAAACCCTGCACGTGTTTATACAAAATGGATTGCAACTATTTCGGCAACAAGCAGTCAGCATACTGGAAATAGGGTTTGGCACAGGGCTCAACGCCCTTGTTACCTACCTAAAACACACTGATTTGAACCTCAGCATACGCTACGAAACTGTAGAAGCCTATCCCCTATCGTGGGAAGAGGCTTCGCTAATGAATTTCCCTTCTGTACTCAACGCCCCTGCCCTATCGCCTATCTTTGAGCAGATGCACACTTGCGCGTGGGACGAACCTATTGCACTCTCTCCTACTTTCAGCTTCAAAAAACGTTTGCAGCGCTTTGAAGAGATTGACGACCCCGCTTCTTTCGACCTTATTTACTTCGATGCTTTTGGCGCACAAGTACAACCCGAACTCTGGGAGGTTTCTATCTTTCAAAAAATGTATAACGCCCTAAAACCCAATGGTTATTTAGTGACCTATGCTGCTAAGGGCAGTGTACGGCGCGCTATGCAGGCTTGTGGCTTCGGCGTAGAACGATTGCCAGGCCCACCTATGAAAAGGGAAATGCTACGGGCTCGGAAGGGTTAAACCTTAGCTGTCCGCCCTCTACTGACAAAGGGAAAGGCAGGTTATTAGTGTACAAAGCCCCTGTGCCTAAGCCTTGTGGCATAGTGCTATGCAGCGTGTACGTCCACTGAGCAATAGCGTTTAGCCCTATGTTACTCTCTAAAGCTGACGTTACCCACCAGCCTATTTGGTGTGCTTCGGCAAGGGCTATCCACTCTTCACTACCTCTGTATCCACCTATAAGCGAAGGTTTTAAGATAATATATTGCGGCTTTATCTCAGTGATAAGTCGCTTTTTTTGTGCGGAATCGAAAATACCTATCAGCTCCTCGTCTAGGGCAATGGGTAGCGGTGAGGTGCGGCAGAGTTGCGCCATAGCCTCCCACTGTCCAGCCTTGATAGGTTGTTCGATAGAATGCAATTGCAGTTCGGCTAAACGCGCGAGCACCTCAGGCGCTTCAGCTGGTGTGAAAGCCCCATTAGCATCGACCCTTATCTCTATATCTTCTGCTGAAAACTCTTTGCGCAACGCCTTGAGAATACGATACTCTTCTTCAAAAGCTATCGCCCCTATCTTCATCTTAATACACCTAAAACCCTGCACGAGTTTCTCTCTTATCTGCGTCTTCATATAATCGGGGGTACCCATCCAGATAAGTCCGTTGATGGCGATAGCGTCTTTGCCCGCTGTAAAATCGGACGGGAAAAGCTCATACCACTGAGCGGCTGCCACTGACCTGAAGGCTTGTTCTACCCCAAACTGTATAGACGGAAAAGCCATAAGCTGAGCGAGCAACGCCCCCTCGCCTAAATGGATATGCGCCTGCACCCACTGCAAGGTAGCCTCGTAGTCGGGTACATCATCAGCACTTAAGCCCCGAAAGAGATTGCACTCGCCTATGCCCCTCTTACCATCGCGTTCTATCACTAAGAAATACGTGTCTTTAGAGGTCAGCACTCCGCGTGAAGTACCCGCTGGACGTTTAAAATGAAGCGTATATTTGTACATAATTTGTCAATTTGCTGATTTGTCGATTTGTCGATTTGTCAATTATTAATTGTTAGTTTTCTATGGTTTTTATCGATTTGTATCAGCTCTATTACGCTGTACTGCTCTGGTAGGTATTTTTCTACTCGTTCAGCCCACTCTATAAAGCACCAATCACCTGAAAATAGGTATTCTTCAAAACCTATATCAAAGGCTTCTTCGGGACTTTTTAGTCGGTAGAAATCGAAGTGATAAATTCTGCTGTCTGTACCTTCATAAGGATTTACTAAGCTAAAAGTAGGACTCGACACATTATCAGTACTGCCCAAGGCTTTGACTAATGCCTTGATAAGGGTGGTCTTGCCAAAACCCATAGCCCCTTTAAAAATAACTACTTTGTGCTTGAGCAGCGGTAAGACCTTTTCGGCTACTGCCTCAATATCGGCTAATGTATAAGTGATTTGCGTCATAATCTTATTATTTTGGGCAAAGTTATAAAAAAAATGCTCAGGGCAAGCCTGAGCATTGAATTATTGTTATTTTAGAGTGCATAACCAATGCTGAGAGAGGTGAGGCACTATTTTTCTACCGCAAAAGTACAATATTTTTCTTAATCAGCAAAAATTACAGGTTAAAAACTTTCATTTTATTTTTTATAACACTATTAATCACCTGATTTTCATTATGTTTATGCAATGTACTGCGAATACTATCTAACATATCTTTCTCTCTTGAAGGTGATATTTTTCTGAGTATATAAGCAATTACTTTTATACAAGCCAATAAAGAATGGTTATCTCTTTCAAAAGAAACTTCTGGAATAGATAAAATGCCTTTGGGAGTATTAAAATCAAACAAAACAGCAGAATGAGCACAAGTATTCCTCACTAATACAATAGTTTCCATAAAACTGATAAACTTTTTAGGCTTCTTTATACCATAAAGATTAGAAATCTCTTCTTTTATATCATCTTGAATAAGATTTTTATAAATCTTCAATATCATTCCAAAAGAGAAAAACTCTAATGTCTTCCAAGCAGGAGCGTATATATCATTGGGATATTTAGCGTGATGCCTCTTTATAGGAGCATTATTTCTTATAAAATCTTGATTGTAGAACTTATTTATATTGTTTATGAAATTTTGCGAAATTACCGCTGAATCTGCAAACCAAGCAGGAAAAGACTTATACTTGTTTGAAACATAATAGATGAGCTTAGTCCTAAAATTTATCTCAATTCTATTAATATATCTCATCAGAATATTTCGCAAATCTACATCTAAATAATATAATGCTACGACATCTGAAAATTTTGTTTCTAACCTAAAATTACATTTTTTTGTATTTTATGCAAATCAAATATAACCGACCCACATATTTGTCCTTCCTCCTTTCCTATCAAAAGCGGCTCCCACCTTTCCCCAGACAAACTCCCACTCTTCCCCTATGTGTGCTGCAAGCCATTTTTTATATAGTTTTTCGGTTTGTAGTTCATATTCCTCTGTCCAGCTTTCCCAAGGTGTATATCTTTCTTTCATAGAAAAAAATATCGTTTCGAGTTTTTCTCCTTCAAAACAAATAGAAATATCAAACTCTTTTCCCTCAAAAGGACATTTTTCAAAATAAATCCAATAAAACCCTGTCCCCACATCCCAGATATCATTATCAGGAAACAGCTCTCTGAGCGAGGAAAAAGTAGTTTTAGAAGAAATCACTACACCGTTTATAAGAAAAAAATCTCCATTTTCAGTATCTAAAAATAATATAGATTTTGTGCTGTTCATTTTTTATTCTATTAAAATATTTTTAATTTTATGGCTGCTTGCTCAAATCTTACATTTCCTCTCCTATTTCTTTTAAAAAATCATCCATCGCCTCAAAGGAACTTTCTGATGAAGATGCATACACCAGCTGCTCACCTCCATCTAAAACCACTATGCTGTCAGTAGCCCCGCCATAGAATTCCGCTCCTTGTAACCAATGGCGTATAGCGAAAGGCTTTTTGGGAAAATGGGCTTTTATAGCATCCAAATCTTCGGAAGTAATGAATTTAAATCCTTCATAAGTATAAGGCAAAGCAAATACCGCCTGCAAGTGAGCCATAGCCAACAAAAATTCAGATAATGTATCGCATTCCACCTGCCATTCTTTTTGGTTATAGCTAACATATACCTTAGGGTTTTCTTCGCCTAAATCTCCCTTTGCGATTGCCCATAAACAACAATTTTGATTTTCTGCATAAAATTATGATTTTTATCAGTAAACGGACACCAATAAAAACCTAATCTATAATATCCTATATCTAAAAGATGTTCTTTTATCTTATCTTCTTTTAAATCAAATTTCATTCCCCTTGATGCTAATTTCTCTATCTGTTGAGCAAAATCTGTAGCTATATTTCCCATAAAAAATCTTTTAAATAAATGCAAAAATATGTTATTTTTTCGGATTAACAAGTGTAATAATAAAAGTTTATCTCTACACAGTACTAACATTAGGTTAGTAATCTATGAGAATATTTGTTACTTTAAGTAATAATATATACATTTGCGGAGTAATTAATAAAAAATAAGCATATGAAACTGATGAAGTATTTTATTTGTACCCTCTTGTGTGTTTGCAGTTTGGGGTTATCGGCACAAGAAGACAATACTTTCCTATCTAAATGGGGAATAGAATTTGGTGCAAGCGTGGGGCGCGCTCAGCTTACAGGTAATGAGTTGGCACTAAACGGAATGACCTCTAATGGGAATTGGTTAGTGAGCTATTACGCCACCGAAAGGGTGCGCTTTCAAACAGGTATAAGTATGTCGTTTTTTAGCAACGGAAGCCTTACCGCTGATAACTACTACAATACCAATGCTACCTTTATAGGTATTCCTGCTAAAATAGTCTTTTCGATAACCGAAATTGCTCCTAAAAAAGCGGCTATAGTACTCGGTATAGGGGTACAAGCTAACAAGGCTATAAACTACCAGCTGGAAACAAAGGATTTTAGCAAAAGTACAAGCAGCGGGAGTGTATTTTTAGGAGTACCTATAAGTATAGGGGTAGAAAGTAAGTTATCCGATAATTATACTTTAGGCTTTTACCTCTCAACCCAAGTGGTAACCAAAAGCTATAAAAACTACCGCCTACAAAATAATGATTTGCTAAGAGTTGCGGTATCTTATCGTTTTTAAATAGTATTTCTTTCTATTTTTTAGACAATTATTAGACACTTACTCTTCGCTCATTGTTCGCTTATCCTTCGCTCTTCCTATATGGTTTGTATATCGTTTGTATAGGGTAGGTGGCTTTAGAAATTTTTTCTGTTTGCTCATCTGCTGATTGTTTATTATTTTTGCAGCATTAAATTTGATTAAGATATGTACCCAGATAGTATTGAAGCACAACACTACCAAGTATATTTTAACGATGAGGGCTTTAATTTCCTCAATCGTTTTGTGGCTGAACAACGCCCCTCTAAAATATTCCTTTTAGCCGATAAGCATACTAACGAATGTTGTACCCCTATAGTGCTATCGCTATTGGCTACTGATATTCCCTTGGAAATCATAGAGATAGAAGCTGGAGAAACCCATAAACACATCGATACTTGTACCCAAGTGTGGTACGCCCTCTCTGAACTGGGAGCTGACCGCAAAAGTCTGCTTATCAATATAGGGGGCGGGGTCGTTACTGACTTAGGTGGTTTTGTCGCCTCTACTTATATGCGGGGTATCCCTTTCATCAATGTACCTACGAGCTTGCTAGCGATGGTCGATGCTTCAGTAGGCGGTAAAACAGGTGTTGATTTGGGCGCTCTTAAGAACCTTGTGGGGGTGATTAACAATCCGAAGGGGGTGCTTATCTACCCTGATTTTCTCGCTACTCTGCCCACTGAAGAACTGTGCAGCGGTATGGCTGAGATGTTTAAACACGGACTGATAAGCGATGAGGGCTATTGGCATAAGATGTGTAACCTAAGCGAACTGACTGAGGCTCACCTCGGTAGCCTTATCTATGAGTCGGTAGTTATCAAAAACGAAGTGGTAACCCAAGACCCTACCGAAAAAGGACTGCGCAAGACCCTGAACTACGGGCATACGCTGGGGCACGCTATAGAGTCGTATTGCCTACAAAACCCTAACCGCGAACGACTGCTACACGGCGAGGCTATCGCTATAGGTATGGTACTGGCAACTTACCTTTCGGTGAAAGAATTAGGCTTTTCGATGGAAAAATGTGACGAAGTGAAGGCTGTTTTGGGTGAATACTTCAGAAAACAAGAGTTTACGTATGAAGAAATCACCGATATTTGTCAGTTGATGCGTTTTGACAAGAAAAATGTAAGTGGAAATGTACATTTCGTACTCTTGGAGGCTATAGGAAAGCCCAAAATAGACTGTATAGTGCCTTACGAAGAGATTTATAAGGCATTTGAATATTATTTGAATTAGAAGAAGGACGCCTAATGAAGTATTTTTATAAAAATATCAGTTTGCTATGGTTGCTGTTATTAGCGAGCCTCTCGGCTGAGGGGCAGCAGCATTATTGGCGCAAAGCTGAACTTAAGCAACAACGCAGTGACACCAATCTATCGGCTGTGGCACAGTACTTTACCTTAGACAAAGACGCTTTTGGCAGGGTGCTGCGCGGGGCTACTACGGCTCGTGGGGGTACAATAGTAGAGATACCCAATGCTAAAGGGCAGCTTATCAGTTACCGCATTACTCCTACGCAGGTACTCTCTGACGAATTGGCGCAAAAATATCCGTCCATACTCACTTTTGAAGGGGTAGGCGTAGATGATGATTCGCAACGCATACGCTTCACTTTCAGCGACTTTGGTTTAGATGCTATTATGCAGCAAAACCTACATTACGCTTTTGTAGAAGCTGAAGAGCACGGAGGCAACCTCTACCGCGTTTACTACTACAGTGATGCTGGAAAGATACCATTGGAGTGCGCAACACTTGCCGCCCAACTGCCACAACCCTCGCCTACCCAACGCCCTACCTATCAGACAAAAGCTGTACAGCGTACTTTTCGCATCGCTATAGCTTGTACCCCTCAGTACACTGAATACTTCTGGGGAAAAGACGAGGCTTTTGCACAGATAGTCAATACTTTAAACCGAGTGAACGCTGTGTATGGGCAGCAGTTATCGGTAGCTTTTCAGTTAGTTTCTGACAAAAATATAATCTTTGATGATAAAACTAATGACCCTTTTTCGAGTATCAACTACAACGATTGGGATTATAGCTCTGGTGTGCTACAACAATTATTAGACGATAAAGTAGGGAATGCTAATTATGATATAGGGCACCTATTCCACAACGGCAACAACGGGGGCAATGCGGGCTGTATAGGGTGCGTTTGTAGTCCCGACCGCAAAGGACAAGGCTTTTCTTCTTATCCTTTTGCGAGAATGGGGCGCTTCCGCAGTGCTTTTGATATAGATGTTGTAGCCCACGAAATCGGTCATCAGATGGGCGCAACCCATACGTTTTCTTACAGACGTGAATACGGTTCTGATTCGCAAATGGAGCCCGGTAGTGGCAGTACGATTATGAGCTATGCAGGGGTGAGTGGTAGCTACGACCTACAAGCGCATAACGACCCCTATTTTCACCACCGCAGTGTGTACGACATCAGTACCTTTATAGATATTACCTCTTGTGCTACCGAGCAACCCACCCATAACACTCCGCCTGACATACCAGACCTGCCGAGCTATACCATACCCAAAAGTACCGCCTATCTGTTAGAGGGTACGGCTACAGATGCTGATGGCGATTCGCTGCTGTACACGTGGGAACAGGCTGATAATCGGACTAATGGAAGTGGTTATTACTTTTCGCCGTTGCTCAATAATGGCGCTACGGCACGCTCGCTACCTCCCTCTACTCTACCCTATCGTTATATACCCCGCTTGTCGCGCATAGTGGCGGGGACTCTCACCCAAGAAAACCCTAAAAGGAATGATGCGTGGGAAACGGTATTGAACAAAGGGCGTACCTTACACTGGTCGTTTGTGGTGATAGACCGCCCTAATGCTGCTAACCAGATGGGCAATACTGCCTACAAGACCATAGAAGTAGTAGTAAATGACGATGCAGGCCCTTTTGTTATCACTTCGCAAAGCCAGCCTACTACGTGGATAATGGGGGAGAAAGTAACTATAAACTGGAATGTTGCTGGCACTGACCAAGCCCCTATAAGCGCTAAAAAAATGAAGCTGCTCTTATCTACCGATGGTGGAGAAACCTTTTCGGTAACGCTCGCAACGGGTTTGTCTAATACTGGAAAAGCTGTGATAGAAGTCCCTGCAGGAACTAAGACTACTAAGGGTAGACTGATGCTAAAAGCTGAAGATAATATATTTTTAGCGGTAAATGCAGCTACTATCACCATAAAAGAAGATACCGATGACGATGGCGATGGGGTATACTCGTTGCACGACAACTGTCCGCACACCTATAACCCAGACCAGACTGATACTGATGGTGATGGCATAGGCGATGCTTGCGATGACGATATAGACGGCGATGGGATTCCTAACGAGCAAGACAACGAAATAGACCAAGTGCTTATCCCTAATGCTTTTACCCCTAATGGCGATGGCATTAACGACTTTTACACTATTATCCGTGCTGAACGCTACCCGCATAACACGCTATACATCTACGATACATTAGGAAATGAAGTGTATCGTGCCAAAGGTTATAAAAACCAATGGAATGGTTACCACACTAACGGCAAACGCTTGCCGCAAGGGGCATATCAGTACCTTTTTAGTACAGACGGCAGTAAGCAGCAAGAAAAGCGCGGATGGCTGTACCTCAATTATTAAATAAAAAGATTAATATATAATGAAGAAACTCTTATTGAGCCTTACGTTGCTCGCTCTTGGCCTTGCTAAAGCCCAATCTATAGACCCGTCTTACATTTTCTATCACCAGCATCAGAACTTAGTAAATCCTGCGGCTGTAGGCTTAGAGGTGGGGCATACTGTGTCGGTAGATATTCGCAACCAATTTCGCGATATGATAGAAGCCCCTCTTACGCAGACTTTTTTTACTACACATCGCCTTTCTGAGCGGGTAGGAATGGGCTTTTCGATAGCTAATAACAAGGTTTTTATACAAAAACAAGCGGCTCTGTACCTTGATTTATCTTACAGTATTCCTATTAGCTATAACTCTAATCTGATAGCGGGAGTGAAGTTTGGTGGGGATTTTTTTAATATTGACGGAGGAGAAATACGCAACTATAACTACCTATACAACAATTTTTACCCTAATGGTAGCCGTATGCACCCTACTTATTATTACGATTCGTATCTAAACAGTATTTCGGGTAAGTTTCAGACGAACTTCGGCACAGGCTTATACTATGACCACCCTGATTTTTATATAGGTTTTTCGATGCCTAATATGCTGGTTTCTGATAGGGTACGCCTCGATAATGACGTAATGACCTCGATAGCTGAGAATATGTATTACTATATATTAGCGGGCTACCATTGGCGCATAGATAGTGATGTGACTATCAAGCCCCGCCTGCAATGGCGTTTGGCTAAAGGGAATACCCCCTCTGCTGACCTTACGATAGCGGGGAACTTTGCCCACCGTGCTGAATTGGGCATTACCTATCGCACTGAAAAAGCGGCAAGTGCCTACGTGCTTTTCGATATACCCAACTACTACGTAGCTATAGGTTATGGTTTTGAGAGTTACTTCCAAAGCCACCTTAACCTACAGTCGCGTAACTCTCACGAGTTTTTGGTGCAGTTTAAGTGGTGATTATCAATTTGCCGATTTATCGATTTGTCGATTGGCTGATTTGCTACTTAACTGTGTATTGGAGTGTGGTATATTGTGATACGCGGAAAGCTCCGAGAGGGTTTTCGCGTTTGTTAGTGGTATTGACAATATTGCCTATAGGACGGGTTGGAATAGCAAATGGGCTTTGTCTTCCTGACTGTTGGATAATCGTCTGTAGGAAGTTTTTATATTCAGGTTGAATGCGGTAGAGAAGAACATTCACTACATCGTCTTTCTTGAGCTTTTCATCATTATCAACCCCCGTCATTACGAAGAAGAAGCGGTTATTGGCAATATAGTTATCATCTAAAACGCCATAGGTAGTTTTTGTGGTATTATTCTGAGACAACTTGACCAGATAAGCATTGGCTACCCCATCATTAATACCTTCAAAATAAAAACGCAACTCTTTGCGGTCGCCCAAAAAGCCTCCATTTTCTTTTTGTACAATTCTATTAGAAGCCATTACGGGGGCTTCGAGCATTTTATCCTTAGCTGTATAAGTTTGTCCGTTGAGCTCTATTATCAGCTCGTAATTTTTGCCTAACTGAGGCGCAATACCCGCAGGGAACACATAACGACTACCGCCTTTTAACGGAGTTAGATTATCAGAGGTTATAGTAGAAGTGCCGTCCCAAAGAGTAAGGTTATAGGTTTGGCTATCTGAAATAATCTTCACCACAGCATTATTTACTGCAGGGGAGTGTGTTTCAGCAAAATAAGGTTCGGTATAGCTAATATCAACTATAGGGTAGGCTTTTGCTTCCCCTTTCTTCCAGTCGAGAGCAGCATCAATTACTAATTTCTGAGGGGCCGTGTCTAACTTTAAGTCGATGACCTCTTCGCAAGAAGTCAGAGCTAAGGCACTGAGGAGTATAATATAAAGATTTTTCATTCTGTTTGTAATTATTTATAGGATTAGAAACTAAAGTTATACGTTACACTAGGTATAATACCAAAAATAGAAAGTTTTACGGCCTCATTGCGCTTGGTATCTTCGTTTTCGCGGAAAGAGACGCTGACAGCATTCTTGCGGTTATACACGTTGTACACCCCAAATACCCATTCGCCTTTCCAACGCTTATTAGTGCGCTCGGGAGTATAGGTAGCCGAAAGGTCTAAACGGTGATAAGTAGGCAGGCGGTATTCGTTGCGCTTGCTATAAACAGGAAGAGTTTTGCCTAAGTAGCTATAACGCCCTACAGGATAATTAGTTGGTAACCCCGACTGTAGGTTGAATACTGCCCCAAACGTCCATTTAGGAGAGGCTTCGTAAGTAGCCGTGATAGAGAGGTCGTGAGGTTTATCGTAAGCTGCACTATACCAATCGCCGTAGTTAATACCTATTTCGTCAGGAGTACGCCCTTTGGTTTGCATTTCTGATTTAGAAAGCGTATAGGCTATCCAGCCTGTTAGTTTGCCTGTATTTTTGCGTAATAGCACTTCTAAACCGTAAGCTCTATTTTCTCCTGAAAGTAGCACACGCTCAATAGCCTCATTAGCAACAAGATTTGCCCCATCGATATAATCTAAGCGGTTTTGTACTTTTTTATAATAAGTCTCTACCTCTACGCTATATTTATCTTCAAAAATATTAGAAGCATAACCTAATGCTACTTGGTCTGCAATTTGTGGCTTGATAAACTCATCACTTGGCGCCCAGACATTCAAAGGAGAAGGTGAGGCTGTGTTAGAAATCAGATGTACATACTGAGCTGTACGTGCATAGCTCGCTTTTACCGACTTGGTATCGCTAAAAGCATAACTCATCGTAAAGCGAGGTTCAAAATTAGAATACAAGTCGATAATACGATTGCTACCATAGTATTTAGTGCCTATAGCAGAACCTTGGTAATACACTTGTCGGTTGGCATTATACCCTACTGGATTATTGTTAGCATATACATTTACAGTACGTTTCCCTAAACTATAAAAATTACTGAAACGCAATCCGTACGACAGTGTAAGAGCATCTCCTAACTTCTGCTCGGCATCGGCATAAAAGCCCATTTCGGCAGCATATCTGTGCTCAAGTATGCGCTCTTGTATAGTAGAAGCAGAGGTTTTAGGTACTATTTTACCAGGTTTAAACACATAGTATAAGCCTTGAAATCCATAAGTGAGTTTGAATTTTTCGGAAATATAGTTTTTGAAGTCGTATTTCAGGTTGAAATTCTCAATTCCTGAAGTCCATTTCATATCAATAAAACTAAAATCGAACTTATAGTCGTAATTGCTGTAAATGGCTGAAAGGTTAGAGAAGAGTTTATCAGTAAAAAGATGATTCCAACGCAAATTTATCAAGGCATTGCCGTAAGTATTGGTAAGGTTTTCGCTAAGTATAAAACTATCGCGACCAAAATAGCCAGAAAGATATAAAGCGTTATTAGGATTCAGCTGATAAGAGAGTTTAGTATTGAGGTCATAGAAATAGGCTGAGTTTTTATTATCACTCAACTTCAAGAAAAGATGCGCATACGAAGCACGCCCCCCAATAAGAAAAGAGGCTTTGTCTTTTAGAATAGGTCCTTCAGCAAGTAAGCGAGACGAGAGGACACCTATACCGCCCGTAGCAGCAAACTTATTCTTATTACCTTCTTTTTGATAAATATCTAAAACAGAAGCAATACGCCCACCATAACGCGCTGGTATTCCCCCTTTGTAGAGCTTCATATCGCGTACGGCATCAGCATTGAAGACACTTAGAAAGCCAAAAAGGTGAGAGGCATTGAAGATAGTTGCTTCATCGAGAAGCACTAAGTTTTGGTCAGCAGCCCCTCCACGCACATTGAAGCCTGATGATGCCTCGCCTGCATTGCTAACACCAGGCATCTGCATTAGGGTTTTAATAATATCTACTTCGCCTACTAATACTGGAAGCTTTTTCACTGTAGTAATAGGAATAGTCGCTACACTCATTTCGGGTTTGCGCACCTCTGTTTTTTGTACAGTATTATGAGCGGTAATCTCTACCCCTGTCAGCGCAATTTCTTCAGGTATTAGTTTGTAGTCTTTGCGAATATTTTTATTAAGTACTATTGTTTCTTCGCGAGTGCCATAGCCTATATATTCTATTGATAGGGTGTATTTCCCCTCTGGAAGGGTAATAGAATAAAAGCCATACTCGTTAGTAGAAGTGCCGGTGTGCAGTTCTTTGATAACGAAGTTTACCCCTAATAGTTTTTCACCATTAGAAGCATCGGATATTGAACCACTAAGCGTATATTTATGTTGAGCAAAAATAGCTGTTGTTGTTACTAAAAAAAATAGTAGTAAGCACTTTTTTTTCATAGGTTATCTATTATCTTGTCTTATTTTGGGTGCAAAGGTATAAATAAACTTTTGATACAAAAAAAGTTTTTGCATTTCTATACAAAATAAAATATTTCCTATACAAAAAGTCAGCTATTAGTGTAGGCTAATAGCTGACTTTTATCTGATTTACCAATTTTTTCAATTTTGCTAATTATTTTCCTTTTCCTCCGATAGCAGGGTCTTTCATACCCTCTTCTATCATAGTGTAGAACTGGTCGAGCTTAGGCAATACCACTATGCGGGTACGGCGATTTTGAGCACGGCCTTCGGCAGTAGTGTTAGAAGCTACAGGCACGTAGTAGCTGCGCCCAGCAGCGGTCATACGCTCAGGTGCAATACCAAAATCGTTTTGTAGCACTCGTACTATTTCGGTAGCACGCATTACGCTTAAATCCCAGTTATCACGTATACAGTCTTTCTTAATTCTCACATCATCAGTGTGTCCTTCTACCATAAACTCGAAGTCTGGCTTGTTTTTCACTACCTTAGCCACTTTTTCGAGTACATTTTTAGCATTTTTAGAGATTGTATAGCTACCACTGCTAAACAACATCTTGTCTGATATATTGATAAATACTACCCCTTTTTCTACTTTTATATCTACATCTTGGTCGTCAAGATTGCCTAATACCCCTTTTAGACTTTGTACTAAAGCTAGGTTTACAGAGTCGCGACGGGTAACAGCATCGCGTAGGTTTTTGATAGTAAGGTCTTTCTCGCGTAGGCTTTCTAATGATTTTTCAAGGTTTTCAGCTCCTTTTTGGGTAAGAGTAGTAAGATTGCCCATATTGTGTATGAGCTGCTGATTGTTCTCCTTTAGTAGCTCATTTTGATTTTTTAGACTTTCTGCCTTATAGGTCAATTTATTCTTTTCATCTAAACACATATTCAACTTCACAGTTGCGCTGTTTAGCAAATCTTCTGTTTGTTTGTGTCTCGCCTCTAATTCAGCATATTTTTTCTTAGACACACATCCTGTGGTCAGTAGCGCCAATCCTGCAATGGCAATAAATAATTTCTTCATATTGTTCTGTTTTTTTTATATATTCTCGTTAATTTAAGTGTGCAATAAAAATGCCAACCTTGTCTATTTCTCTTTTTTAGGAGAGTTTTGCATTGGTAGTGACTCAGTCTTCTGAGTACTTTTGCTCAGTGCATTTTCTACCTCATCTATCTCCTCTGGCGTCTTCATTCCCTTTATTTCTTTAGGTTTTAGCTGTTTTTCCTCTTCACTAAAAATAGCCTCTTTAGAAGCAATACGTTCGTCTCCACGCCATACAAACTCTTTGAACTTACGATCATTGATATGCAACTTGTCTTCTGGATACAAATTGCCCGAAGGCTGTGTAATGAACACGGTTTGCAGTATCTGTTGGTCTTTATCTAAATACAACTTAATATGGCTGCAACTCAGTTTGTTGATTCCGATGAGCTCTTTGGTGTCGTTATACACGTAATAGATAGACTCAGTATTCTGTAGGAAATCAATCTGGCGCAAGGCATTGTTTTTGAATTTTCCATATAAAAACTTGCCTTTCACTTGGTTATAACCAGTACCTAGGGTATCTTTCTCTATTACCAAAGCATTCTGGAAGACTTTTAGCGAGTCTAACTGCTCTGTTTTCAGATTGGCTATCAGGTGTATATTATCGCCTGTCATCTGGCTTTCACCCGTCCAAGCGACTGGTTTACCTACTAATTGAGTAAGTCCGTTTGCCTCGTTGGAGTGTATTGAGTCGCATTTGGCTTGCATATCCGATTTGAATATACGCGCATCGGGATAAGCACGAATAATACGATGTTTATTCTTGCCCGTAACTAATATGCGTTTGCCGTGCATATACAAAGAATCTTTCTCTACTAAACTGATTATCAAGGCTTTTTTTGTAATAAACATCGAGTCTTTCGCCTTGTGTATCTCTCCGTAATGCCCTTTAACAAAGGTTTTATTTATGGTGTCTGAAATAAATATATTATTAGAACCTGAGGCAAACTGACGGCGTTTATCAAAATACAAACTGTCGCCTACCAACGTTTTCTGGTCGTACTCTATTTTGGCATTTTTCATAAAATAGCCCTGCTCACGCCGCGTATCATAATAACCTCTCTCGCAATAAACCTTATAGTCAGCCCCTGCGATAGTGGTTTTGCCATAAAAATAAGCATTGCCAGAATTGTGGTAATAATCTAATACCTGTGAGTGTACGGTAAAATCTTTGTTTACTATCTTTACCGAATTAGTAAACTGATTTTTCTTGGTAGTGGCATAGTACTTACCTGTTTTACTGGTCAGCTCATTATCAGGGTCGGTTATCTTTCCAAAATTGTTATAATAAGCCTCTTGCGTATTGCGGTCAAAGAAAAGCTCTTGGGTTTCAAGGGTCATATTGCCGTTGCGCAATACTACATTTTGCTTAGCTACAGCTGTTTTAGTATTTCCTTTATAGGCTACATACTGACTATTCATCTGCAAGGTATCGCCCTGTTGTAGCACCACATCGCCGTGAGCTATCACCTCATTACGCTCTTCGTACAAGACCGCCAAGTCACACCAAACCTCTAACCCTTGATGCCGAAACTGAACCCGCTGCCCATCTGTTTTAAATATAGTGGCTCCAGGGTATTTAACATTGTCAATAGTGAATTCGCCCCCATAGATAATTTCTATCCGCTTAGTTTTTGGGGGTTCCGTTTGTGCTATCGCCTCTTGTAACCAGAAAGCAAAAACGGATAATAATATGTAAAAAAAACTATTTTTCATTCAGAAGTAACTCATTGAGAATGCAAAGATAGAAAATAATTGACAATTGACAATTGACTATCGACAATTAATTTGCTAACTCTACTGGTACTCTATAGTTCACCCCTTGATGCCATAGATAGTTAAGCTGCCCCTCTAAGCGGTCTACAAATGTCTGCCAAGAACGTTGTGGCATTTGTGTCCAACCTACTTCTGAAAGGGCAAGTGCCCGTGGATAGGTCATATAAAAAGCCCTAAAAAGGTCTTTTACGCTTTCACCCCAAATAGTTGCTTCTACCCCCAAAATATGTTGCTTTTCTTGTTCGGTTGTAAGCGTAAAAGCAGGGTTGAACTCATACACACGCTGCAGGCTAAGGGTAGGCATCCAACCTACATTAGGAAGGTCGTCTTTT
>NZ_KN389994.1:13381-20659 GCF_000213295.2 Capnocytophaga sp. oral taxon 329 str. F0087 | reverse complement strand
TTAGGAAGGTCGTCTTTTGCTTGTGGATAGTCGAAATAGGCATACTCCCCGGGCGAACATATCACTTTGAAATTGTCTTTTAACGCGCGTTCTAACACTTTAGGGGTAGTACGCATCCGCCACAAAAACATTACACTATTCTGTGGATAAGTAGGCACTTCTAGCTCCATCCATATGAGCGGTTGTTTGCCATTTTTCACTAAGGACTCATTTACTCTTTTGAAAAAGTAACTCATCAACTGCTGGTCGTCAGTAGTCTGCAGTTTTTTCTTAAGCTGTTGTACTTCAGCATTTTCAATCCATTTATCTAAGGGCGCTTCATCACCCCCAATATGGAAATACTTGCAAGGAAACACCTCTGACAGCTCGCTGATAACATCATCTACAAATGTATAAACAGACTCTTTGCTTACACACAAGAGGTTTTTAGATACCCCCGCTGTAGTGCGTACCTCTATGATTGTATCATTGCAACTAAGGAAAGGATAAGCTGCTACTGCCGCATCATTATGACCAGGGATATCAAACTCTGGTATTAGCTGTACATTGCGCTCTAAAGCGTAACGCACCAACTCTTTCATCTGCTCTTGGGTATAAAAGCCTTCGTTATTGCGCTTACTACCCTCGAAGTTTTTGCGTTTTGAGCCTATCTCTGTCAGTTTAGGATATTTTTTTATCTCTATACGCCATCCTTGATCGTCATTAAGATGCAAATGCAGGTAATTGAATTTGTACTGAGACATCACATCTATATACTTCTTCAGGTCGTCTATCTTCCAATAATGACGAGCAGGATCGACCATTAAGGCGCGGTAGGCAAAACGAGGCGCATCAGTAATGGTAAGGCAAGGCAACGACTGTTTGCGTTCTTTTTTTGCCTGAAATACCAACTGCTTAAGTGTTTGCTCAGCATAGTATTTACCTGCTTCAGTAGCGTATTTAGCCACTATTTTCTTAGGTTGAATAAGCAGCTGATAGCCTTCAGGATGAGCTATTTGCGCATCTTTTAAATAAGTAATAGGCGTATCAATAGCACAAGTGCCTTTGTGATAACGCACTTCATTAGGCTGAGGCACTACATTTATCTGTGCCGAAAGCCCCCAACTAAACAGAAGTAAAAAATAATATAGTTTCATAAGTGTTAGAATTCAAAAGAGCACTGCCTAAAAGAAAAATCATTTTCTCTCAGACAGTTGCTCTTATTATCTACAAAGTTCAAATTAATATCCTGGATTTTGGTTCATTCCTGAATTTTTGTTTTTATCTAAAGCTGTAGTAGGCAGTGGCATATACATTAAACGTTGGTTCCAAACCTTATCCACTCCTGGATTTCCTACTACATCATAAATTTTACCTGTCATTACTGCACTTGCAGCTTCACTGCCTTTATAACCACCATTTCGCTGGTTATCTTCATACAGCCTAATATCAAAGAAACGCAATCCTTCACCGGCAAGTTCTATACGGCGTTCTTTGCGGATAAAGTCAAGAGCATCGTTTTTCGAAAGAGCTGTAGGCACATTAGGCATACCTGCCCGTACTCGTAGTTTGTTAAGTTCAGCCACTGCAGAACCATCATAGCCTGTATTTTGAGTATGAGCTTCAGCATAAATGAGCAACATTTCAGCCAATCGAATTACGGGGAAATCTACTCCAGTACCATAATAACCTCCTCCCCATATAGTAGTCACATCATCTGCTCCACTCATCTTTCTAAAAGCATAACCACTACGCCCATAATTTACCACATCGGGTATATATTGCTGGTATTCATCAGCACGATATTTATTAATAGCTGAGAAAGGGAAAAGAATTGAAGCGTACAAACGGCTATCTCTGTTTTTAAACTGACTTAAGTAGGCTTTATTTGGCAATGAGTTGACTATGCTATTGACTGCTTGGCTATAAGTAAGATGATTATTTGTTTCTATAGCACTCACTTCTGCTGCCAATGCTTTATAAGCATCGATACGTTGCTGCATTGTAGCAAGGGTTGGACGTGTTTTACCATCTGCTGCCCAATAAGCATCTACTAATTCTTGTATAGGCACAATTGTAGCCCATGCTTGTTTTTCGACTAAGTTAGGTGTCATTAGACAAGTAACTCGTACCCAATCGCATTCGCGTTCGTTAGGTGCATACTCTTTAGCAATGATAGTTTCTTTGCTATTATCAGCTTGCCAAATATCCTGATAGTTAAAAATACCTTTTATAAAATCTGTTTCACTAAGCCCATAAGCTGAAAAATCAACAAACTTTTTAAAATATTCAGCATCTTTCATCATTTGAGGGGTAAGTGCTGTTATTTGGTGTAACTGATAACCTCCGTTATCTATCACATAACGAGCAGCAGTTTCAGCTTGGTCATATTTACCAAAGTAATAAGCAAGACGAGCTTTGATAGCATATGCTTTTACCTTGTTAAAAGTACCTCTATCATTAACAGAAGGGAGCCCTGCTATAGCTTCGTCTAACTCTTTAAGCACCCAAGTTCTAATTTCAGTAGCAGAAGTTTTCGGTAATCCATCAGGGTAATCATTAGCAATTTTAGTCACAAGAGGAACATCACCAAAGTAAAGGGTCAAACAGCCATAAACCCAAGCACGCATTGTTCGTGCTTCGTACTTATACTTTTCTCTATCATTAGCAGGTACTTCAGTAAAATCATCTATTTTTTCGAGTAATTGATTACAAACGCGTACAGATGAATAATAGCCTTCGTAACCAAAATCTAAACTTGCCGTAAGCGAGTTATTTTGTACGGCTGCCCCATTGCTATCCCAAGCATTTCGGGAATATCCGTTATCGGCAAAACCATCTGTAAAGATACTTCCATATCCTTCTGGTATTTGGTTATAGATATTATTTCTAAGACCAACCGCTAATTCAGCATCTATTTTTGAAGGGTCTAAGCTTCCTTGTGGTGTTTTCTCAAAGAAATCATCACTACAACTCACTATTGCCATCAAAGCAACAGCAGCAAGCATTTTTTGTATGATTGTTTTCATTATTTATTCTGTATTTAAATTAAAGTTAGAATGAAAAAGAAAGACCAGCAGTATAATTTTTAATACCTAATGAATAGCCACGACCACTAGCTACTTCGGGGTCAAAGTCTTTCATACGTTTATCAGCTCTGAAAGTAAAGAGGTTATCGCCTGAAATATATACACGTGCATTAGTAACTCCTAACATTTTTTGCACATTATTTGGCAAAGAGTAACTAAGAGTAATATTCTTAATTCTGAAATAAGCAGCGTTAAATAACCAGAAAGAAGAATTATGGCTATTGTATTTGAATCGAGGGTCTGAAGGGACAAATAGTTTAGGATAGCTTGCTCCCTGATTGTTAGCTGTCCAATAATCTAATTGCCAATCACGGGGTACTGAGTTATCAAAAAATGCTTGTGAGGCTTCATTTTCTAAATATACCTTTACATTGGCTACTCCTTGCCCTAGAACTGAAAGAGTAAACTTCTTATAATTGATATCTAAGTTGAAACCATAAGTAAAATTAGGTACATCATTACCTACTACTGTACGGTCTTTAGAATTTATAACCTTATTTCCATCTTGATCTACATAGCGTATCATACCTTCTTCAGGAGCTTGATCTTCTAACGGTATAATTCTATTATTAGCAATATCGTCTTTTGAATAAAGTCCATCTGCTTCATACATATAGAAGTCGCCTATAGATCCTCCTTTTTTATAGATCCAGTAACTACTTGGAGGAAGTTCATCTACTTTATCCCCCAAATCTTCAATGATATTCTTGTTATAAGTAGCATTGAAAGAGATATTATATGAAAAGTCATTAAACTCTTTATGGTGAGAAACTACAAATTCTACTCCTTTATTACGTACCTTTCCTACATTGCGTGCAGGTATCTGACTTGATGAAAGTCCTGTCTCTCCCATTATATCATTTGCACGAATTAGGATACCATCAGTAAGACGGTTATAATAGTCAAAAGTAAGTCCAAAAAGACCTTTAGCTATACTCAAGTCTATACCAAAGTCGGTAGTAGTAGTACTTTCCCAAGTAAGGTCTTTATTACCAATTCTTCCTTCTGTAAGGACTGATTGGCTTTGCCCTCCTATTAGAGCTGTCCCTGTATTATTATAGGTAGAATATGTATCGTACAAACCTATGTTATTGATATTACCATTCTTACCCCAAGAAGCACGTAGTTTGAGAGCATCAATCCAAGTAAGATTTTTCATAAAATCTTCTTGTTCTACACGCCAACCAGCTGAAAAAGAAGGGAAATAGCCCCAGCGCCCTTGTTTAGCAAAACGTGAAGAAGCATCGGCACGGAAATTGGCTTCAAGAAGATATTTTTGAGCATACGTATAGCCTAACCTACCAAAAAAGGAACCTATACTTTCATCTAAGTAATAATCCTCATCCTTACTATTAGTAGTAATTTGGTCACCTTCTTTTACTGAACCTCCGGTAAAATCATTCATACTATTACTTGCAAAGTTTTTACGTCCTATAGTGATACGTCTGTATTTGTACACATTAGCGGCTGCTCCAAGCATTACTGTTAGTGAATGTTTTTCATTAAAAACGGGGTCATAATTTAGCCAACCATCATAAGAAAACTTATCTGAGTATAACCAATCCATATCCATTTGGTTTACTTTAGAACCAGACCCAGCAATATTAGTAACAGCAGGATTTAAAAAACTGGGTACCCCTTTGCGTTTATTGATAAATGAAAATCCACGATAATCTAAATAGTTATACCCAAATTGATTGGTAATTTTAACATCTTTTATAGGGCGTATTTCTGCAGATAAAGAACCTAACAAACGGCGAGTAGTAGAGTTAGCACGCCCGTTTTCTGCCCATTGACGCAATGGGTTAGCAGAAGTTTCTTCACCCGTAGTTTGCCTGCCATTTCGCACAGAGCCCCACTCTCCGTTAGAGTGTTTAGCTACTTGGGTAGGAGGTACTCGCAACGATTCAACAAAATTTGCACCTCCGTTATCTCTATTAAACTTCTCGTATACTACATTTATATTAGAAGTAATAGTAAGCCATTTTTTTACTTCAGAAGATGTTTTAGAATTGATGTTATAACGTTTGGTATCTTGCCCGCGAGTCATACTCTCGTCTTTAAGGAAACCAACACCTACTACATAGGTAAATTTATCTGAACCTCCTGAAAACTGAATATTATGTTTGTTTAAAAAACTTTGTTTTCGCAAGATAAGATCAAACCAATTAGTATTAGGATAGCGGTCTGGATCTGAACCATCGCGATATTTACGTATCATTTCATCATTGAAAGTAAGGTTAGCCTCAGTTACCCCTGTATTGCGCTCGGCTTCTCTATACATTTCAGCATATTGGGCTGAACTTACCACTTTAGGCAAATAAGTAGGCATCTGTATAGTGGTAGAGCCATCATAACTAATTTGCATTACACCTTTCTTACCCGATTTAGTAGTAACAAGCACTACCCCATAGGCAGCTTTTGCACCATAAATAGCTGCTGATGAAGCATCTTTGAGAAAAGAAATATTTTCAATGCTATTAGGATCAAGAGACTCGAAGAAACCACTACTTACCTCCATACCATCTACTATGTATAGAGGGCTTGAACTACCTAAGTTACCTCTACCACGAATGTTAAGAGACGTACCTCCTGGACGAGAAATAATAGTAACACCAGGCACTGAACCTTGCAGTGTTTTTACAATGTTTGACGAAGGGCGACTCTCAAGTTTTTTACTATCTACTGAAGCTACTGCTCCTGTAAGATTTGTTTTCTTCTGAGTACCATACCCTACTACTACTACTTCGGTAAGCTGTTGGGTGTCTTCTTTTAACGTTATGTTAAACTTTTGCACCTTTGCTGCCCCTACAGTTCTCTCTTGGGTAGCATAGCCTACTGAACTAAACACCAATACACTGCCTTGTGCTGCCTCTATGGCGTATTTACCGTCCATATCGGTAGCAATACCATGTGTAGTGGCTTTCACTTGTACACTCACCCCTGGTAGAGGCGAGCCTGTTTCATCGGTTACTATACCGGAAATTTGTTTGTTTTGCGCTAAGAGCACAGGGCTAAAACCCCATACTAACATTAGCAGTAAGAAGATTTTTCTTTCCATACTTCTAAAACTTTCTATTGGTTTTTCACGGAGCAAAGATGCGATAAAAAAGAAAAACAAACAAATATTTTAGAAGTTTTTTGTGATTTATTTTGTTAAAAATTTAACACTCCTTATAATATAAGTAAAAAACAAGAAACAAAATTATATTCTCTCTGCTATCCAGTGTGATATAAAGGCAGGTTTGGCTCCTCCTATCTTTTGGGCATAGTGGTAAGTTTCTACTACATTATGAGCTTCATCTAAATATCGCCCTTTGCTCTTAAAGCCTTGCATCACATCGCCCATAAAGGTTTCTGATAGAAAATTGATACTGTACTCTTTGATAACAAACTCACGGTGATTGCGCTCTGTCATCATATCGAGTGCCCACTGGGTGTATTTCACATTATTTACGTGCGAGTTCATATCTAAATCGCTGACACGCACAGGAAACTCTTTTACTAAGTTCATTTCGCTGGGTAAGGTAATGCGCTCCGTGCGAAACGAGAGTCCGCCGTCTGTGCGAGGAAAGAATATTTCTTGCTGGTCGGTTAGCTCAATAGGACGGCGAGACTGTATGTCCATTGTTATCCAAGTGCTGGCACTCTCTCCTATTTTCTCGCCTTTGCAGTAAAGTTCAAATTCGCGAAAAGCATATACCCCTTGTATGGGCAACGACCACGTATGTACTGTAATTTGCTCATTCCACTCAGGCCAACGGGTCATTTTGAGTTTTTGTTGCACCAATGCCCAGAAAAAGCCTTTCTGTATGAGCTGACGGTAACCAAAACCGAGGTATGAAGCGTGTTCGGCAGCTATATCTTGTAGCATACCAAGTACACCATAAAGTCCTAATTGATTATTGAGGTTTACCTGTGTGCTACGCACTTTATAGGTTTCTGTAAAGATTGTTTTATTATCCATTTTAATAAATTATAAATTTTGAATTACTTTTTGAATGGTTCGCACTACGCCGGCTTCATTATTGTCGTATTCGGTAACGTGGGCGGCAAGAGCTTTAAGCTCGTCTTGAGCATTTTTCATCGCATAGCTGTGAGTGGCACATTGTATCATCTCTACATCATTTAGATGGTCGCCAAAAACCATTGTTTCATCTGGAGTGATACCCAAATGTGCCTGCAGATGACTGATAGCATCGCCCTTATT
>NZ_KN389994.1:0-13265 GCF_000213295.2 Capnocytophaga sp. oral taxon 329 str. F0087 | reverse complement strand
TCTTTACGGGTGATGTCTAACCATATTTCGCCCGACACCACTACGTTGAAATCTTTGCTGTATTGCTGCAAATACGGATAAGAATTAAGGCGAGAGATACCCTCATCGCAGATAGTGATTTTAAAAATCTCATCGTCTATATTAGCAAAATCAGTTACTTGCGTATGAGCTGGGTAATGACGTGCTATCTCGTTAAAAATCCACTCACTATCAGTTTTTATATAAGCACTTTTTTTGCCACAGAGGGCTACCCCTATGCGGTCTATTTGGGCACAAGTGCGCAATATAGGCAAGTAAGAAGCGAAGTCCATTGTGCGCTCGAAGAGGGTACGCCCTTGATAAATGAGCGAAGCCCCATTATCGGGAGCAAAAGCGATAAGGTGCTTAATAGGTGCGAACAACTCATACAAGCTCTGAATTTGTCGCCCACTGGCTACACAAAAGAGGATTCCTTTTTGATGTACTCGTTCAAACACTTTCCAAAAAAGGTGTGGTATTTCTTTTTGATTATTGACGAGGGTACCGTCAATGTCCGAGACTATTAGTTTTATCATACGAATAAGATTTTGCGGCAAAGATACAAAATAATTTGCCAATTTCGCGATTTGGCGATGAGATAATTTGGGAGGGCAGAGAAGGCTGGGAAGAATGGGAGGGCTGGGGATTAGGATATATTGTCTTATCCTTCGCTTATCCTTCGCTCATCGTTCGGTTATCGTTCGCTCTTCCTATATCATTTGTATAAAGTAAATAGTAAGAGAAATTTTTTCTAATTTTTAAAACTTGTCAATTCGGTAATAATTCGTATATTTGCAACAATAAAACATAACTTTTAAAATGAAAAGTGCATTTTTAGATAAAAAATTTAGAGATTGTATACATCCTAGAGTTTTTTGGGATTGTAATTTCGAGGAATTGGATATAAAAAAAGATAAAGTTTTTATCATTGGTAGAGTTCTAATGAGAGGAACTGACAAAGAAATACACTTTATAGAAGATAATTTTTCACTGAAAGAAATAAAAGAAGCTGTTGAAAAATCAACAGAAGTAGATGATATATGTGTAAATTATTATAGAAAGTTATATCTGTATGAGAGTAGAAGGAAATAAGGCTATAGAAGAACCCCAAAGAAAATTACTCAGAGAAATAATGTCTTTGGATATCCTCTCGACATATTGCCTAGTAGGAGGAACTAATTTGGCTTTGAGATATGAACATAGAATATCAGTAGATTTAGACATTTTTAGATATAATCCTATTGCTAATATAGAAGAAAACAGAATACTTTCAAATGAAATTAAGAGATTGTTCCCAACAACTGAGATATTAAACGTTTCAAGATTGGGAGCTTTTTTGTATATAAATAATATAAAAGTAGACATTATAGAGTATCCTATTCCTTTTTTCAATATAGAAACTTTAGAAGGCATTCGTTTGGCATCAAAGTTGGATATAGCTGCAATGAAAATAAATGCCATAACCAACAGAGGCACACGTAAAGATTTTTACGATTTATATGAACTTTTAAAAGAATTTAGTTTAAAGGAAATTATTGATAGTTATAAACAAAAATATAAGATTGATAATGTAGAGATGGCGCTACGCTCCCTTATCTATTTTTCTGATGCTGAAGACAATAAAGAACGAAATAACAAAATAATCAGTCTTTGTAATGAAGATTGGGAAGAAGTAAAAGATGTAATAGAAGAAAAATATAATGAGTTATTCTATAATTCATATAGAAAACGATAGCAAATCTGCTTATTTTTTAACTTGTCAATTCAGTAATAATTCTTACCTTTGCAATATATTAATAACAATCGTTAATTAAACTATGGCTTTAATAAAATCTATTTCAGGTATTCGCGGTACTATCGGGGGAGTACCCGATGAAAATCTAACCCCCATCGACGCCGTGAAATTTGCGGCTGCCTATGGCTTCTGGCTTAAAAACCACGTACATAAAACTCGCATAAAAGTGGTAGTGGGGCGCGACGCCCGTCTATCAGGTGAAATGGTGCAAAACCTCGTGCAATATACCCTCATCGGACTGGGTATAGATGTAGTTGATTTGGGACTTAGCACTACACCTACCGTAGAGGTGGCTGTAACAATGGAACAAGCTGACGGGGGTATCATCTTGACTGCAAGTCACAATCCTAAACAATGGAACGCTCTTAAACTTCTTAATAACCAAGGTGAATTTCTTAACGCTCAAGAGGGCGAGGAAATCTTACGCATAGCCGCTGATAACAACGTTGTTTTTGCTGAAGTAGATGCGCTGGGCACTCTCTCGCACAACGATACTTATATACAACGACATATAGACGCCGCTCTATCGCTGTTGCCTTTGGCTACTATCGAGGCGATACGCCAACGCCACTTTAGGGTGGTAGTAGATGCTGTCAATTCTACAGGGGGTATTGCTATCCCTCAGCTCTTAGAACGTTTGGGCGCAGAGGTGTTGCCGCTGTACTGCGAACCTAATGGACACTTCCCTCACAACCCTGAACCGCTAAAAGAGCATTTGGGCGACATCTGTGCTGAAGTAGTAGCCAAAGAAGCTGACTTTGGTATAGTAGTTGACCCTGATGTAGACCGCTTGGCTTTCATCACTGAAAAAGGTGAGATGTTTGGCGAAGAATATACTTTAGTGGCTTGCGCTGACTATATTTTGAGTAAAAATAAAGGTAATGTAGTATCGAACTTATCCTCATCGCGAGCTTTGCGCGACATCGCCAAAAAACACGGGGTGCAGTACGCTGCCTCTGCCGTAGGTGAGGTGAATGTGGTAGCTAAAATGAAGGAAGTGAACGCCATCATAGGGGGCGAAGGCAATGGGGGGATTATCTTCCCTGAATTGCACTACGGACGTGATGCGCTGGTAGGGGTGGCGCTCTTCTTATCGCTGCTAACTGATAAGAATATAACAGTGAGTGCGCTACGCAAAAGCTATCCGGCTTACTATATGAGTAAGAACAAAATAGAACTATCAGCAGGTTTGAATCCTGATAAGGTATTGGCTGCTGTAAAAGAGCGTTACGCACACGAACCTATCACTACCATAGATGGGGTAAAGATTGACTTTCCTAACAGTTGGGTACATTTGAGAAAATCAAACACTGAGCCTATTATCCGCATCTATACTGAGGCTAAAAGTCAGGAAGAAGCTGATGCCCTCGCGCAACGATTTTTAGAAGAAATGAAGGAATTAGCGAATTGATTGGACGATTTGTCAATTTGGCAATTTGTCAATTTGGCGATTTGTCAATTTGGCGATTACTCTTGCTAACGACTAAGGACTAAAACAATAGCCGTTAGTTGTTAGTCATTAGTCGTTAGAATCTAAAACCTAATAAATCAACCCGATAAAACAAAATCAATCAACTTATGGAAATTATTTTTCGAGAAGACTGTCTGAAAGAATTATACGAAGAAGGAAAAACTAAACATAAGAAATATAAAACGCTTCAGAAAGATATAGTAAAACGATTTATTAAAACAATAGATATACTAAAGGCTGCTGAAAAAATAGAGACACTATTCCTTTTTAACAGCTTAAATTACGAAAAACTTAAAGGAGATAAGAAAGGAATAGAATCAGTAAGGGTAAATGACAAATACCGAATAGAATTTATAAGTTCTATAGTAGAAAATCCTCCTAATACTATTACCATTTGCTCTATAATCGAACTTAATAATCATTATCAATAAAAGAAGCAATGATATGACCACAAATAAATTAATTCCCTTTATAGCTACTCACCCTGGGGAGGTAATAAAAGACGAAATAGAAGCTCGCAATATCTCTCTACAAACATTTGCCTCTCTTTTGGGAGTGGAATCATCTTACTTAGATGAACTCATTAGTGGCAAAAGAAGTATAACGGTAGATACAGCCTCTCTCTTAGAAAGAGAATTGTGTATACCTGCTTCGTTTTGGCTACATCTACAATCTCAATACAATTTAGACTGTAGAAATATTGAAATAAAGCACTCTAAAAAACAATATACTATAACAGAACAACCTGTTGAAGAGTATGCTTGTGCAATTTGTTAATAAATTAACTATGAAATATTCCATTACTTTATGGGCATTTTTGCTTTTGATAGTATCAGCAAATGCCCAAACGCTTAGCGAGCGTATTAATGCTAAAAATGTAGTACTCGTAGATGTTCGTACTGCTGAAGAATTTGGGAAAGGCTCGGCTGAAGGAGCTATTAATATCCCTCTTGAGCTACTTGAACAGCAGTGGACTAACCTTAAAGACAAGGAGAATATAGTGCTGTTTTGTCGCTCAGGAAGACGCTCTGGCAAAGCGGAAACTATACTAAAAAAACACGGCATCACAGCCGTTAATGGGGGCGGTGTAACGCAAGTTATTGCGCTACAAAAAGTGAATTTAGCTGATAAATTGCAGTTTCGCAACGATAAACAGACTACCTATTTTGTAAAAGACGGTAAAAGCGTACGCCAAGTAGCGGTAGCTTTAGGTGAAGGCGCTGTACTGAAAAAACATACTACTGATGTACCTGCTACCCTCATAATGGTAAAAGGAACGGTACGCTTTATGATCTACGGACAAGAAGTTGTACTTAAAGACCTTGATACCTACCAAATACCTGCTGCCGTTGAACACGAAGTAATAGGTGTGGAGAAAGAAAATGTGTTTATCATAACGAAGCTATTGGCTGATTAGCTAATTTGTCAATTTGCCGATTTGGCGATTAGCTAATTTGCCGATTTGCCAATTTGACGATTTGTCAATTTGACGATTTGTAATAAAAAAATATTGCCAAAGTTTAGAACTTTGGCAATATTTTTTGTTAATTAGTTCATTGAGATATTATCAATCAGCCTAACTCCTTCGGCGTGTACTACTATAAAAGCACGGTAATCTTTACCGGCTTCTTTATCAGTGATGGGCTGAAGGGTATGCGCATCGGTAATAGTGAAATACTCTAACTCAAAATCGGGTTCGTTGGCAAATACTTGCGTTACCCAATCGGTTACTTCTGCAGGGCTATGGGTAGCAAAACGCTCTTTAGCTTGCTGTAGGGTTCGATAGATGAAAGTAGCCCGCTGACGCATAGCCTCAGAAAGTAGTGCATTGCGCGAACTCAGTGCCAAGCCCTCTGCATTGCGCACTATAGGACAAGGTACTACCGTAACTGGTAAGCCTGTTTGTGCTACCATTCGCTCGATAATAAGCAGCTGCTGGTAGTCCTTTTCGCCAAAATACGCTCTATCAGGGGTTACTATCTCAAATAGCTTCTTTACTATAGTCCCCACGCCGTCGAAATGGCCAGGACGTGAGGGGCCTTCCATCACTTTATCGAGTGTTCCGAAATCAAAATGCTGTGCGGCTGCCTCATCACCATATACATCGGCTACTGAAGGGGCATAAATGAGTATCTCGGGACTGAAATCATATAGCAATTGCGCATCGGCTTGCAAAGTGCGCGGATATTTTTCTAAGTCGGTGGGATTGTTGAACTGAGTGGGGTTTACGAAGATACTTACCACCACTATATCGTTCTCTTCTTTTGCTTTTTTCACCAATGATAAATGCCCTGCGTGCAAGGCACCCATTGTGGGTACTAACCCTATGGTTTTCCCCTGATTTTTAAGACTTTGCAAGGCGTTATGAAGCGCCTTTTGTTCGTTGTAAATCATCGTTATAAATCTTTTTTGGGTGCAAACTTATATATTTTTTATGGATATGTCCATATTTTTTTGTACTTTTGTGCTTTCTAAGCGTTATATCAATTTTTCAATATCCTTTTTATGAGAGATAAAAAAGTACTGTACGTATCATCAGAGGTATTGCCTTATTCGCCTTATAGTGAGTTAGCTAATATGTCGTTTGAAGCACCGAGGATGGTAAATGCCAATGGCGGACAGATACGGATTTTTATGCCTAAATTTGGCAACATCAATGAGAGACGACACCAATTGCACGAAGTGATTCGGCTTTCGGGTATCAATATCGTTATCAATGATATAGATGTGCCCCTCATTATCAAAGTAGCCTCTATTCCTAAAGAGCGTATTCAGGTATATTTTATAGATAATGATGAGTATTTTCATCGCTCTGGCACGCTATTTGACGAACAAAACAATATGTATCCTGATAATGACGAACGCTGTATTTTCTTTGCTAAAGGTATTGTAGAAACTGTAAAGAAACTCAATTGGCTACCCGACATTATCCACATACACGGCTGGGTATCTACCCTCCTACCGCTATACTTGCGAAGCTATTACAAAGATGAGCCTATTTTCTCTGAAAGCAAAATTATCACCTCGGTAACTGACCCTGATTTTGAGGGGACTATAAACAATGGCCTTATCAATAAAGTAGCTTTTGACGGCATAAGCAAAAAGACAGTAGACCCGCTTAAAAATCCTACTTATCACAACCTAATGCGAATAGCAGTAAAATACTCTGACGGGGTGATAGTGGTAAGTGAAGAAGATAAAATGCCTGAAGAGTTTCGCACTTATCTGAAAAACCTCAGAAAACCGGTACTCTACAACAGTGATAAAGAGACTTTCCAAGAATCTTATCACCAATTTTATGAAAAAATATTAAAGAAATAAGCTATATAGAATGAAGAACCCTCTTAAAATAGTATTTTTTGCCTCATTGCTCCCTCTTTTTACGGCTTGTTCAGACAATTCGTTTAACGAAATAGACGGAGCTTTACTGAAAAACCCTAATTTCTCTACTTCAGTGCTTACCCCTACCTTTACAGTATCGCAAACTACTGCAGAGGCTGTGCAAACTAACGGACTTGGTGGCTACCTTTTAGGGCAGTATACCCAAGCTCCTTTTGGCACCTTATCGGCTACCATAGTAGCCCAAATAGGGCTTTCGTCTGTAAATCCTGTATTTGGAGAGCAATCGCAAGCCAATGAAAACAAAAACAATAAGCAAGAGAATGAAACAGTAACTGAGGCATACCTCTATATTCCATTCTTTAACCCTCTTAGCAGCTTGCAAAAGCCTACCTACACCCAGAATGCTGAATACACTCTGGACTCTATCTACGGCAATAAAGCAGCACAATTCAAAATAGATGTAAAAGAGCTTAACTATTACTTAAGCGACATAGGGACTAACCTTAACGCTAAAGAGTACTACAGCAACGACAGCGCTATAAATGCTCATATAGGAGCTTCTGTTGCTTCGGCTACTGGTACTACTTACACCCTAACGAATAAGGCAGTGGTGCGCTATCAGTTTGACGACCCTAAAACTACTGAAGACGAATCAAAGAAAGTACAAGATGTATTGGCACCAGGGTTGCGCATTCCGTTGAGTACAAGCTTCTTTCAGAGCAAAATTATCAGCCAAGAAGGTGCTGCTGTGCTCTCTAACCTCAATGACTTTAAGCAGCACTTCAAAGGGTTAGTTATCAGTGCTTCAGACTTCAGCAACGACTTGATGATGATGCTCAACACCTCGGCTGCTAAAATAGAAATAAATTATAGCTATACCTCTAATGATAAGACACTTAAGAAGCGTTTTGAATTGCCTATAAGTGGCATCACGATGAACCTTTTCGGTCAAAATGGGGGGACTACCACCGATAGTAGCAAGATTTACCTCAGTGGGGCTTTAGGACACGGAGCTACTCTAAAAATAGCTGATGCTGACATTAATACTATCAAAAACCAAAAGCTGATGATAACCGATGCGAGCATACTACTATATGTAGACCAATCGGTTACCTACCAAAAAGAACCTGAACGTTTGTATATATACAATGCCAACACAGGGGCTCCATTAGCTGACTATGGGTACGACCCTACTGCTAACGCACAGACCGCTGCTTACTCGCACTTAGTACATTTAGTACCTCTACATAAAGTGAATGGCAAAGGGGTATACTATCGCCTGCGCATCACTAATCACCTATTGAATATAGTGAATGGCAATACTACTAATGTACCGCTGGGTATTGCTGTAATTTCAAACGTAAAAAATACAACTGTAAAGAATTACCTAACAGGTAGTGAAAAAGGAAAAACTACTGAAAGTGCTGTGGTAACCCCTCTGAGCACCGTAATAAAAGAGGTGAAAATAGAAGTAAACTACAGTAAGGTTCGCAATTAAGATTTTTTGAAATGGATTTAAGAAGTCAGCTGAAAATGCTCTTCCCTGACCATCAGGAAGAAGAAGTGCCTGAAGAAGTACGCCCTAACATATGGATGCAAGACGAGCCGTTGCTATGTAAGTACGAAAAGCGCAATGGCAAGCCAATAACGGTGATAGAAGGCTACACAGGCGCTGACAGCGATTTTAAGATACTCGCCAAAGAACTTAAAACCCAATTAGGTGTAGGAGGAGCCGTGAAAAATGACACTATACTTATACAAGGTGACTACCGCGATAAGATAATGGTTTTGCTGAAAGAAAAAGGATTTAAAGTGAAGCGAGTAGGAGGATAAAAACGATTAAGAATTTAGAATTTATACTTATATGAAATTATTAGAAGGAAAAACAGCTATCATCACAGGTGCCAGCAGAGGTATCGGGCGTGGTATAGCTGAAGTATTTGCGGCACACGGAGCTAATATAGCTTTTTCATACAGTTCATCAGCTAAAGCTGCTAAAGAATTAGAAGAAAAACTAAGCGCACAAGGAGTAAAAGTAAAAGGTTATCAGAGTGATGCCTCTAACTTTACGCAATCGCAAGAATTTGTTGATGCTGTAGTAGCCGAATTTGGTGGGGTAGATATATTGGTAAACAATGCTGGTATCACCAAAGACAACCTATTGATGCGCATCAGCGAAGAGGACTTTGACAAAGTGATAGAAGTAAACCTTAAATCGGTGTTTAATATGACCAAAGCCGTACAACGCTTTATGCTTAAACAACGCAAAGGCTCAATTATCAATATGAGTAGCGTGGTAGGTATAAAAGGAAATGCAGGCCAAAGCAACTATGCTGCCTCTAAGGCTGGTATCATAGGCTTTACTAAGTCTATCGCCCTTGAATTAGGGTCTCGCAACATCCGCTGCAATGCCATAGCACCAGGATTTATAGAAACTGAAATGACTGCTGTATTAGACGAGAAAGTGGTGCAAAGCTGGCGCGATAGTATTCCTCTAAAACGCGGTGGACAACCTGAAGATGTAGCTAATGCTTGTGTGTTTTTAGCCTCTGATATGTCGGCTTACATTACAGGTCAAGTGCTAAATGTAGATGGAGGAATGCTCACATAATTTTGGTTATCTCAAAAAAACTATTTACTTTTGCCGAATGTTAATAAGAAAATATATCATCATCGGGCTGTTAGGCTTGGGTCTTACCTCTTGTGGGGAATACCAAAAAGCCTTAAAATCAACCGATTCGAGTGTGAAATACGCAGAAGCTGAGAAGCAATACAAGGCTAAGAAATACCGAAAAGCTGTAAAACTTTTTGAGCAAATAGCCTCAGAATACTCTGGGAAACCCCAAGGAGAGCGTCTTTATTTTCTGCAGGGCGATGCCTACTATCAAATGAAGCAATACAGCTTAGCGACTTACCCTTTTGAGCGATTGCAGAAGATATACCCTCGCAGCGCTAAGGCAGTAGAAGCAGCTTTCTTAGAGGCTAAATCGCTATATATGCAAGTGCCTACCTATAGCGTAGATCAGACCTACACCTATCAGGCATTAGAAAAACTACAGTACTTTATGGATAGGTACAGCGATTCTGACTATGCTAAAGAGGCTAATGAGTTGATTTTAAACCTACTGACTCAGCTACAGAAAAAAGAATTTGAAATAGCTAAGCAGTATGACCTTATCCGTGATTATCAGGCAGCTATGAAGTCGTTAGACAACTTCTTGGCTAATAACCCCGGTAGTGTGTTTAGAGAGGATGCGCTCTACACACGGTTGCATTCAGCATACGAATGGGCTATCAACAGTGTAGAAAGCAAGCAAAAAGAACGTTTAGACACTGCTAAAGAAGCCTACGACACGCTTCTTCGGGCTTTCCCAGAAACGAAATACAAAAAAGAAGCTGATAATATGCTGAAAAAAATCAATACATCATTGAAAAGTTTTACATCTCAAAAATAATTATTCATTATGGATTTTAAAAGAATAGACGCGCCAACAACCACTGTAACGTATAACAAAGCAGCAATAGAAGCCCCTACTAACAATATTTATGAGGCTATTTCTATTATTGCTAAACGTGCTACCCAAATAAATGCCGAAATAAAGAAGGAATTGGTAGAGAAGTTAGAGGCTTTTGCTACTAATAATGACAATCTTGAAGAAATCTTTGAAAACAAAGAACAAATAGAAGTATCTCGCTTCTACGAACGCCTACCTAAACCACAAGCTATAGCAGTAAAAGAATGGTTAGAAGGGAAAGTATATTTTCGTGAAACAGAATAATTCTAAAAATACTTTTATATTACAGTTTGTTTAATATAGGGCTTTGGGCTGTGAGCTTTTGGGGCTTGCTGTTCGAAGCCTTTTTTACCTAAAACTTTTTAGCTGATGAACATACTCTTAGGTATCACGGGCGGTATCGCTGCTTATAAAGCTCCTCAACTAGTACGGCTATTCGTAAAAAAAGGACATACCGTGAGGGTCATACTTTCTGAAAAAGCAAAAGAGTTCGTCACCCCACTGACACTCAGTACTCTATCTAAAAACTCTGTACTTAGCACATTTGTGACTACTGAAAGCGATTGGAACAGCCACGTAGCTTTAGCTGAATGGGCTGACCTTATGCTGATAGCCCCTGCCACAGCTAATACTATTGCTAAAATGGCTTATGGGCAATGCGACAATCTGCTTTTGGCTACTTACCTTTCGGCAAAAGTACCTGTATGGGTTGCTCCTGCTATGGACTTAGATATGTATGCCCACCCTATAGTAACACATAACTTAGCCCAACTGCAATCCTTTGGTTGCCATATTATTGCAGCTGCTTACGGCGAGCTGGCAAGTGGATTAGTAGGACAAGGGCGAATGGCAGAGCCTGAGGATATTGTTAGAGAGATAGAAGATAATTTCAGCACAACACAACCTCTGAAAGGCAAAAAAGTACTGATAACAGCTGGCCCTACTTATGAGGCAATAGACCCTGTGCGCTTCGTAGGCAACTTTTCAACAGGCAAAATGGGTATCGCTTTAGCCAATGAAGCCACTAAGCAAGGAGCAGAAGTGCATTTAGTACTCGGCCCTTCAGCTGAAAAGAATATCAACAGCCATATACATCTTTGTAGAGTGGTAAGTGCTAAACAGATGTATGAGGCTGCTGTAGAGAGGTTTAGCAGTTGTGATATCGTTATACTTGCTGCCGCTGTAGCTGACTATACTCCAGAGGTAGTAGCCCCTGAAAAAATAAAGAAAAAAGGCGATAACTTTAATCTAAACTTAATCCCTACGGTTGATATATTAGCTTCATTAGGAAAGCTAAAAACTACGCAAAAGCTAATTGGCTTTGCTTTAGAAACAGAAAATGAGATAGAAAACGCACGTACTAAGCTACAAAAGAAGCACTTAGATGGTATAGTGCTTAACTCTTTGCGCGATAAAGGGGCTGGTTTTGGTACAGACACTAACAAAATAACTTTTATTACCCCTGAAAAGCTACAAGAGTTCCCTTTAAAAAGTAAAGAAGCTGTAGCTAAAGATATTTTAACAGAATGTATAAACTTATAAAAAAATAAAGCAATGAAAGCATATATCTTTCCTGGTCAAGGAGCACAATTCGTAGGAATGGGGCTCGACTTATACGAAAAATCAGCAGAAGCAAAAGCTCTTTTTGAAGCCGCTAACGGTATATTAGGATTTGCTATTACCGAAGAAATGTTTGCTGGTACTGATGAAGGACTAAAACAAACAAAAGTAACCCAACCTGCTATCTTCTTGCACTCAGTTATTCTAAGCAAAGTATTAGGCAAAGACTTTGCTCCACAGATGGTTGCTGGGCACTCATTAGGTGAATTCTCGGCCTTAGTAGCTAATGGCACGCTAACTTTTGAAGATGGACTACAATTAGTAGCCAAACGCGCTGCTGCTATGCAAAAAGCTTGCGAACTACAGCCTGGCACTATGGCAGCTGTATTGGGGTTAGAAGATAGTAAAGTAGAAGAGTTATGCGCCTCAGTAGAAGGTATCGTAACCCCTGCTAACTATAACTGCCCAGGTCAGTTAGTAATTTCAGGCGAACTAAAAGCTGTAGAAGCGGCTTGCGAGAAAATGAAAGAAGCAGGAGCTAAGCGCGCATTCATTCTACCTGTAGGTGGTGCTTTCCACTCTATACTGATGAAGCCTGCTGAAGAAAAATTAGCAGCCGCTATTGAACAAACACACTTTAGCAAGCCTCTTTGCCCTGTATATCAAAACGTTACCACTACCGCAGTTACCTGCGAAGCCGACATCAAAAAGAACCTTATCAATCAGCTTACTGCACCTGTAAAATGGACACAAAGTGTGCAGCAAATGATAGCAGATGGTGCCTCAGCATTTATAGAAGTAGGTCCAGGTAAAGTACTACAAGGGTTAGTAAAGAAAATTAACAAAGAAGCAGTCGTTTCTTCAGCTGAAGTATGATACAAGTAGAAAATTTACGTAAATCTTTTAATGGTGTAGAGGTGCTCAAAGGTATTTCTACTACATTCGAGAAAGGTAAAACAAACCTCATCATTGGGCAGAGTGGTTCGGGTAAAACCGTATTTCTCAAATCACTATTAGGACTTTTTACCCCTGATAGTGGTGACATTATCTACGATGGTGTGAAGTACGCCGATATGAAGCGCAAAGAGCAAGTAGCCCTACGCCAAAAAATGGGAATGGTATTCCAAGGCAGTGCCCTCTTCGACTCGATGACTGTACTCGAAAACGTGATGTTCCCTCTAAAAATGTTCTCTAAGCATACCCCAGAAGAAATACGCGAGCGTGCCAATACAGTGCTTAGCCGTGTGAACTTAGTAAATGCAGAGAATAAGTTACCATCAGAAATCTCTGGTGGTATGCAAAAACGGGTAGCCATTGCACGCGCTATTGTCAATCAGCCTAACTACCTATTCTGCGATGAGCCTAACTCTGGTCTTGACCCCAAAACCTCTATCGTGATAGATAACCTCATACAAGAGATTACTGAAGAGTTTAACATCACTACTGTCATCAACACCCACGATATGAACTCTGTAATGGAAATAGGGGCTAAAATAGTATTTCTTAAAAATGGATACAAAGAATGGGAAGGCTCTAAGGATAATATCTTCCAAACAGATAACGA
>NZ_KN389993.1:13311-51489 GCF_000213295.2 Capnocytophaga sp. oral taxon 329 str. F0087 | reverse complement strand
TTTCTATAATAGGATTTTGCTTCCCCCGCTGGCGCAAGCTTGCAGCTTGTGCCCAATTCAAAATTCAATTTCTCTTTTTCAAAAATATGCAACGTGTGATTATTATCTAAGATATACACCTTATTTTCTGAGACTTTTAAATCTCTAAGGCGAGTAAAACTATCATCTCTTTCCACTACTGCAATAGGTTCTGAAACATAGATAATTTCCTTGGTATTGATGTCTAAAACACCGAATCTTAAGTCATTAATAGAGCAAAAGTATAGTAAGTTATCTTGCAAAAAAGTATCACCACTAATATCATTCTTATTAAGTCCTGCTTTTTCTATCTTATTTTGCAGCCCAAAAAGATAAGGTATTATAGATTCTTTATTTAAGTCTATCTCAAAAAATCTATCAGCTTTTAACCCAAAAATCACACCTTTTTTAGTATCTAATTTAAAATCTGCACCATAGAAAATGTAATAGTCTTCATTGTCTAAATAATTTTCTACTATCCCAACAGCATTTTTCTTTTCTATTCCTAAAAAACGATATTTTAGTTTTCCCGTTTCAACATCTATTCCTATAAGTTCCCTTGCATTTAAGTATACCCAAAGAATATTGTTATATATTCCTATGAATTGTTCTACTTCATAATCTTTCTCTTCTTCTGAATATTTATATTTGAATTCACCAAATATTGAAAGAGGAAATTCCCAAAGGAAGTTGGTAGGAAAAATATGATAGCCTAATATTACATCTTTACTTGATGTAATGAGTACATCATTTGTATAAGTTTTTAAATACTGATAGTTTTCTTCAAGAATTATCTCCTTTACATTGACTAAATCATTTTCTAAAAGACAAATACTTCTGTTATATACTCCTCTTGATATTTTTACAGCATTAGCCCAAGCTATTAAATATTTGGAATTCTCATTTGCTATAAGAAAATAGTTACTTTTAATAATATTAAAATTTTCATTAATATAATAGCACCCCTTCTCTTCATCAAAAACTTGAATTAGAGAATCTGAAATCTTATAAATGCTAGTACCATCTATTCCTTCCATTAAGAGTGTATTGTCATATAACAAATTGTCGTTTAACAAACTATAAATTATTCCTTCTTTAAAAGGAATTACTTTATTTATATTTTCTTTTATTTCAATTAGAGAATACATAAATTAGAATTTTATAAAATTGTACAAAACAGAATCTGTTGAATTTATTAGGTCTCTAAAAACATTTTTAGCTTCACTTTTAGTTAAACCTTCACCTAATAAGTTATTTTTCAAAGTATTGTTTTTCAAAATAATCTCAAAGAGCTCATCTTTTTTGTTTTTAAACAATTCTTTAAAAGCTTGTTTTACCTCATTTATATTAGCTTTATTACTATTAATCATATAAGCTAAATCTTTTATTTCATCAACTTCTTGTAAATAACTTTCAAATTGTTGGATAAAATCTTTATCATTAGCTATTTTACTCCAAGTTTCACTATTATAACTCTTGAATTCTTCAAATAATGGTAAACTTCTATTGTTTTCTCTATTGAACTTCACGTCATAACGGCAGTTGGCACAGATATCATCTAAACCTTTTTCAAACTTCATATCTAAATCTAAATTCAAGTCGCTAAGGTAACTTTTTCCCCTTTTAAATTTTTAGTTGAAATATCCTTCCTCTTATTTCCTGTAATTTCTTTTGTACTCATACTTATAATTTACATAATTGGAACACTTATATTGCAAGTAAATTATGTAATATTTAAATCTTGTTTTCAACTCAATAGCATCTAATTTGCTCCTTGTTTCAAAATGCTCTATAAGTTGTTTCTCTACATCTGTTCGTTCTAAAGCATTAGGAGTTGTTAACCAATACACAATGAATAGACCATATCTCACAAGTATAAAAACTCCTACTAGTATAATACTTAAAAGAATAAATATAGTTGTTTTATATTTTATTTTATAGAAGTTGTTGCCCTGTATTTGTTTTCTCTGTACAATATATTTTCCACTCTCAGCAAAGGTAGTAATTTTTTCTCAATCGACAAAATTTTAATTAAGACACGCCCATTACGCCTGTCCCACCCGTCCCATCTGTCCCACTTGTTCCACTCGTCTCACTTGTCCCATAATCGCCGGTGCGGCTCGCACTCCCACTTGTCCCACTCGTCCCACCTGTCCCACCCGTCCCAGTCTTCCCAATCCTCCCAGTCTTCCCAATCCTCCCATCACCAATATTAACACTTTTTATTAAATATCTTTCAATAATATCTTCAGTATAGATTGGATATACACTGAGTACAGATTGAGTATAGGAAGAGCGAAGAATCATCGTTATCAAATCGATAACAAAACGAGTAAAACATTGCGAATAATGCAATTCTCCCCCACTAATGGGTTATTTGCATTAATATATAGGTTAATTGACAAATTATTACTACTTTTGCACCGAAAAACAAAATATACACATATTACTTTTAATGAAAGATATATCAAAAATATTAAAATCTGATATAAAAGCAGAAGATTTAAAACAGGAAAATGGCATTTTATGCTGTATGAACGACCTTTTCATCAGTGGAGATAACCAAAAGTATATGAAAATGTATGATTGGATGTCTTTTTTCTATGATTTTGGAGAAAAATGGATAGGAAAACTCAAATATGGCAACGCTATTGACCATTTGCGTACTGAATTAATGAGTCGTTTAGAATGGAAGAATAATATTTCAGTACTTTATGTTTCCATAGGCACAGGGGCTGACTTACGTTATATACCACAAGAGATAGACCTGAAAACGATAGAGCTTATAGGGGCTGACATCTCAATGGGAATGCTCAAAAAATGTAAAAAAGAGTGGCAAAAGCAAACAAATCTTACGCTTGTACAGTGTCCTGCCGAAGAATTACCTTTTGCCGATAATACTTTTGATATTGTTTTTCACAACGGAGGCATCAATTTTTTCAACGATAAAGCACTTGCCATAAGCGAAATGCTCAGAGTTGCCAAAACAGGAAGCAAACTCCTTATCGCTGATGAAACCGCTGACTTTGTCGAAAGCCAATACAAAAAAAGTCTCTTCTCCAAATCCTATTTTAAAGACAAAACAGTCGACTTGAATGTTATAGAAAAATGTATCCCTGCTTCAGTAACTGAAAAGAAAACAGAATTGTTCTGGGATAATAAATTTTATAGTATTACTTTTAGAAAACCTATTTGAGCGTCAATGTAAAGGAGTATTCTCCCCTTTCAGAGTATAAAAACTAAGTAAGATTTATGATAACACAAAAACTAATAGCCTTAGCCGATGCTCCTTACCGCGATTTTACCGCTGGTCTTATCCCTACGGTCGATAAGGCTCGTATTATAGGGGTACGCACCCCTGCTATGCGCTCGTTGGCTAAAGAATTGCTAAAAAACGAATCTGAAAAAGCAATGGCTTTCTTAGAAGAGCTGCCGCATTATTACTACGAAGAAAACAATTTGCACGCTTTTATAATAGCAGAACTAAAAGATTTTGAGCAGGTAATGAAGTATACCGAACGCTTTTTGCCTTACATCGACAATTGGGCTACTTGCGATACATTTGCGCCTAAAATCTTTCTCAAATACCCCGAAGAAACACTCGTCTATGTACAAAAATGGTTAGCAAGCACCGACACTTACACAATACGCTATGGTATAGGGATATTGCTATCTAACTATTTAGACGCGCACTTTAGTC
Organism: Capnocytophaga sp. oral taxon 329 str. F0087; assembly: GCF_000213295.2. Classification (NCBI taxonomy): domain Bacteria; kingdom Pseudomonadati; phylum Bacteroidota; class Flavobacteriia; order Flavobacteriales; family Flavobacteriaceae; genus Capnocytophaga; species Capnocytophaga sp. oral taxon 329. The sequence goes on along the minus strand of NZ_KN389993.1, from coordinate 47,771 downwards.
CTGTACACCTGCAATGGGTTACAGCTATTAAGTCAAGCGAATATTATATAAATATGATGATAGCGTGGTACTTAGCAACCGCTCTGGCAAAGCAATACGAGGTAACTTTACCTTATTTAGAAGCAAAAACACTCGCGCCTTTTGTACAAAACAAGAGTATACAAAAGGCGCGAGAGAGTAAACGTATCACCCTTGAAATAAAGGAGTATTTGCTAACGCTTAAGGTTCAAAAAAGCTAAACACACAGCCACCATATCGCTTACTAGCTACAAAATGAGGTAACTCCGAAAGGTCAGTATGGCTAGAGTGCTCAATAATAAGGGTACCATTAGGTCTAAGAAGGGTATTGGCAAATACAAGTTCTACTATGGCAGCAAACTTTTCTGCGGGGAACTCGTATGGTGGGTCAGCAAAAACCACATCAAACTGCTGCGAGGTACGCTTTAGGTATTCATATACATCGGCTTTAAGTGCCGTGATAGGGTAGTCAAGTTCGCGTGCCGTCTTGCTGATAAACTGCACACAGCCACTATGGCTATCAATCGCTATCACCGCAGGGCAACCCCTACTAGCAAACTCATAACTTATATTACCCGTACCGGCAAAGAGGTCAAGCACCGAAAGCTCGTCAAAATAATAATCGTTATTGAGGATATTAAACAGAGCCTCCTTAGCAAAGTCGGTAGTAGGGCGTACCGGCAATTTAGCTGGGGCAATAAGTTGTTTTCCTTTGTTCTTTCCTGATATAATTCGCATAGGTATAATATATAGGCGACAAAAATAGTAAAAAAACACGAATGTTTGCACATTACAATAAATAATTGTACTTTTGCCAATCAAAAAAATTAAACACTGATGGTTGCTTTAAATTTTATATGGAACTCTAATGAGGTTCTTGCTTCTTTTGATTTACCTATTGTAGGTACTTTCCAACTTCGTTATTACAGCTTGATGTTTATTGTAGCGTTTAGCTTGGGTTGGTATCTCACCAAAAAAATATACCTAAACGAGGGCAAGACCGTACAACAACTCGATACTTTGTTTGTTTATACCGCTGTAGCTACTTTAGTAGGCGCGCGTTTAGGCGATTGCTTTTTCTACAATTGGGATTATTTCAAAGACCATTTATTAGAAATCTTCTTGCCTATTAAAGAGAAAGCAGGCGGAGGTTGGCAGCTAACGGGCTTTTCAGGCTTAGCAAGTCACGGGGCAGCAGTAGGTATTATCATAGCAATGCTGCTATACGTACGCAAGTACAAAGACATTAAGCTCTCGTGGATATTAGATCGCGTAGTAATTCCTATCACTATAGGTGGAATGTTCGTGCGCTTTGGCAACTTTTTTAACTCTGAAATCAACGGCAAGATAGTAAGCGACCAGTATCCGCTGGGGGTTAAATTCGTGCAAAACGGTATGCTCTCACCTCAGAGAGCAATGGCACTCACCGAGCAAACAGATGCACAAGAGGCGTACAAGCTCATCACCCACGACCCGCGTTTTGCTGAAGTGTTAGCCTCTATCCCCTACCAACACCCAGCCCAACTATACGAGGCATTTGGCTACTTCTGTCTATTTTGGGTACTGTGGTATGTCTATTGGAAAACGGATAAGAAAGAGCAACCTTATTTCATCTTCGGACTTTTCTTAGTATTGCTGTGGAGTATACGTTTTGCAGTAGAGTTCGTAAAGGAGAGTCAAGGAGGTTTTGAAAGCACTTTGGGGCTACTCTCTACCGGACAATGGCTCAGTATACCATTTATCATAGTAGGTTTTTATTTATTATTTAGAAAAAAAGTCTCAAAACTTTAATCTATTGCTTTTTGTAATTTGTGTCTAATAACAAATAATGAATATAGAAGCTATCAAAAACAGAAAAGGAGCTCAAAAGGCTGCAGATATTCCTTCCGAAGTACTTTTGCTATTAAATAAGGGAACTATAGAAACGGTAAACCTCACCGAATGGTTGGCTATAGACCATTCACAGCTGGTAAAATCTGTTTTCCCTACTTTAGGAATTGATAAAAATATCATTGAAGAGTTTGTTTGCCAAATCAATCAGCAAAAGAAACCTTCTACAATGAATACTATTAGGCTCATAGGAGTTTTGTTATACGAAAAATATGCAAATACTAACCTATATGAGCCTTTATTTGAGCAACTCAGCAATCACTTATCCGATTCTGTGCGCTGTTATGCTTGTTATTTGGTAGCTTTGCATACCAATATCCCTCTGGAAGACAAGTTACACAAATTAAAGCCCTTAGTAGCTGATAGTCATTTTGGTGTTCGTGAGATAATCTGGATGGCATTACGCCCCGAAATGAGTGAGTACTTAGACTTTTCAATTGCTTTTCTTTCTCATTGGGTAGAAAGCGAAGATGAAAATATACGTAGGTTCAGTACAGAAGCCTTACGTCCGCGGGGTGTTTGGTGTGCTCATATAGAAGCCTTGAAAGAAAAACCAGAACTCTATTTGCCCATATTAGATAAATTAAAATCTGATAAAGCAAAGTATGTGCAAGATAGTGTAGGAAACTGGCTAAACGATGCCAGCAAAACCCGCCCCGATTTTGTAACGGCACTATGTGAGCGTTGGGAAAACGAAAGTCCTACCAAAGAAACCAAGTATATTGTAAAAAAGGCACTGAGAACCCTTACCTCTAAATAGTATAAACCTTTTTTACCTACGATAGTACTATAGATATTATGACCACAAACCAATACAATCAACCTATAGGGGAGGCTTTACCTAATTTTTCATTAGGGGAGATGCCTACTATAAAGGTATTAGAAGGAGTATATTGCCGATTGGAACACCTCTCTGCAGAAAAACATTTAGACAACTTATCTGAGTTCTATTTAGAAGCTAATACAAATCCTGCAGATTGGACGTATCTATTTCTATCTCCTTTAAAAGATAAAGAGGAGTTGCGCACTTTACTCACTAAACAAGAAGCCTCTGCCGACCCTTACTATTTTTCTATTGTTAGCAAGGAAACCGGAAAAGCTATTGGAACGCTTTCGCTAATGCGTATAGAACCCAAATACAGAGTGATAGAAGTAGGTGCTGTTACCTATTCCGATACCTTAAAACATACACGAATAGCCACTGAGGCGCAGTATCTATTGGCTAAATACGTATTTGAAACTCTGCAATATAGACGTTACGAATGGAAATGCGATAGCCTTAATATGCCGTCACGCCGTGCTGCTGAACGCTTGGGGTTCGTATATGAAGGAACATTTAGGCAAGCAGTTGTTTATAAAGGGCGTTCACGCGATACAGCTTGGTTTTCTATGATTGATAAAGAGTGGGCTCACAACAAACGCTCCTTTGAACGATGGCTTTCTAAGGATAATTTTGACTCTCAAGGCAAACAGAAACAATCCTTACAAACAATTAGGCAATTAGCAAATTAACGCTATTTAATTATTTGTAGGTTTTATAACATTAATTCAAAATTCAAAATTAGTAAAAATGAACTTTTTTAGAAAACACTTTGTAGCAGTAGCTTTAGGCTTGGTAGCTTTAGCAGCTATTGCCTTTATTTTGCCTTATTTTTTAGGCGATAATAGTAATAATACACAGCGCGTTATTGAGCTTACCCCTGATGATGTGGTATTCAGAAAAGATGCAGAACTGTCTATCTATAAGAAAGATAGTCTATTGCAGCGTTTAGAGGTACAGTTAGCTCAAACAGAAGATGAGCGCGCTGTAGGACTTATGTACCGCTCTTCTATGGAGGAGCAGCAAGGTATGTGGTTTGTATTCGAAAATGAAGCACCTCGTTCTTTTTATATGAAAAACACGCTAATCCCTTTGGATATTATCTACTTAAACAAAGATAAAAAGGTAGTAAGCATTGCTAAAAATGCACGCCCTAAAGATGAAACTTCTTTGCCTTCAGAAGCGCCTGCTATGTATGTATTAGAAATCAATGGGGGGCTAGCAGATAAATGGGGCATAGAGAAAGGAGACCGTGTGGAAATTAGCAAATTAGAGAATTAGCAAATCAAGAAATACAATGGAAGAGCGCGTAATATTAGTAGATGAGCAAGACAACGCTATAGGGCTAATGCCTAAGATGGAAGCACACGAAAAGGCTGTGCTACATAGGGCTTTCTCGGTGTTTGTACTCAACCAAAAAGGAGAGATTATGCTGCAACAGCGGGCTGCTGACAAATACCATTCGCCTATGCTATGGACAAATACTTGTTGCAGTCACCCACGCGAGGGTGAAACCACTGTTGAGGCAGGCAAACGCCGACTACAAGAAGAAATGGGTTTTAGCACTGAGCTTACCGATGTAATGAGCTTCATCTATAAAGCCCCATTTGATAACGGACTAACTGAACACGAACTCGACCATATCTTAATAGGGTATTACGAAGAGTCCCCTATTATCAATCCTGAGGAAGTAGCGGCTTGGCGATGGGCACTGCCTGAAGACATCAGAAAAGATATAGCAACTCACCCTGAAAAGTATACCGAATGGTTTAAGATTATCTTTGAAAAATACGAAGAAAAATTAGGCAATTAACCAATTTTGCCAATTTTATAAATGAAAAATGCTGGTTGATGTAAGTATCAACCAGCATTTTTTATTACTTCTTATTCTGATATTTAAAATAATAAGCTAACATTTTGTAATAAAGTTTAGCTGCTAAGAAAGCTGTAGGCTTAGCCTGCTGACTATCCATCAGCTCTACTATATCAAAAGCTACTACATTGCACTTTTTGAAGACTTTGCGCAATAGTTTAAGAGTAGGATACCACTGCAAGCCTCCTGGTTCAGGTGTACCAGTAGAAGGTGCAATAGCAGGGTCGAAGGCATCTAAATCAATGGTGATGTATACATTGCCCGAAACTTTGTCGAGTACATCTTTTATCCAATTAGGATTTTTAGCAATCTCGTGAGCGAAAAACACACGTCCTTTAGGTAAGTATTGCTTTTCTTCAGCATCCATTGAGCGGATACCTACTTGCACCAACTTATGTTTTTGGTTCGCTTCAAACACCGCACAAGCGTGATTAGAGGTAGAACCGTGGTACTCAGGACGCAAATCAGTATGGGCATCGAGCTGTAGCACTGTTAGCTTTTCATACTTCTCGCCTACCGCACGGATAGACCCTATAGAAACTGAATGTTCTCCCCCAAAAAGAGTAAAGAGCTTGTCTTCGTTTTTGAGGAGTTCTTTCGTCTTTTGATATACCGCTTCGGTCATTGCCTCTGGCGAGCTATTCTCGCTTACTTCACCTGCCAAATACACCCCATTCAAATAAGGTTCAGTATCAGTTTCAATATCGTAAAGTTCCATATTTTCAGAAGCATCTAAGAACAATTCAGGTCCTTTATCAGCCCCTTTACCCCACGTAGAAGTACCGTCATAAGGTACGGTTACGAGCATTACTTTAGCATTCTCAAGTGTAGCATTTTCTTCTGGAATACCAGCATACGTTCTTTCCATCGTAATTGATTTTTAATAATTTTGCTGCAAATATACATCAAATTCCTCAATTGTCAATTATCAATTGCTATTTGTCTATTATTTTGTACTTTTGCCCCACAAATTTGAAAAAAGTTATGTACGAAGAAAACAAACCTCAATACCGTATCTTACTACTTATAGCTTTAGCTCACGGACTAAACGACCTTATTCAGGGAATGATACCTTCTATCTACCCTACTCTACAAGCCAAATATGCCCTTACAATGACGCAAATAGGGGTCATCACGCTTTGTTACCAGCTATCAGCTTCTATTTTGCAGCCTTTAGTAGGCAATTATACCGACAAACACCCCAAACCTTACTCGCAAGTATTAGGAATGGCATTCACTACCTTAGGAGCTATTTTTTTATCAATGGCAAGTAGCTATACAACTATCTTGCTTTCAGTAGTGCTGATAGGGGTAGGCTCTTCGGTATTTCACCCCGAATCGTCGCGGGTAGCCTTTTTAGCTTCAGGCGGGAAACGCTCTTTTGCCCAAGCTATTTTTCAATTAGGAGGCAATTTAGGTACAGCTTTCGCCCCCCTATTGGTTATCTTATTAGTTTTCAGCAAGAAAGTAATAGATGGACAGCTAATAGAAGAAGCTCACCAAGAGCGATTAATATGGTTTTGCTCATTTTCTATTTTTGCAATGCTTATCCTTATATTGATAGGTAAATGGCGCAGTATATTGCTAAAACTGCTGAAGAAAAAGGCTAAAAAACCTATAGTAATGCCTAATCTAACAAGGGCTCAGGTACGCAATTCGATGATTATACTGATGCTTTTGGTATTTTCTAAAAACTTCTACACTGCTGCTATCAATAATTATTTTCAGTTTTATACCATACAGAAGTTTGGTTTTAGCAATGAGCAAGCACAACTTTACCTATTTTATTTCTTGGGAGCAGTAGCGGCGGGCACCCTTATTGGTGGCTTCTTTGGCGACAAAGTAGGGCGCAAGTTCATCATTTGGTTTTCAATATTGGGTACCGCTCCGTTTGCACTCTGGCTACCTTACGCTGATGCTACTACTACCGGAGTGCTTATAGTGTTGATAGGCTTTATCATTGCTTCAGCTTTTGCCTCTATATTAGTGTATTCGCAGGAGTTATTACCTCATAAAATAGGAATGATTTCGGGCTTTTTCTACGGTTTTGCCTTTGGTATGGGCGGTTTAGCATCCGCACTTCTGGGCAAACTAATAGACTTAACAGATATTTATTTTGTGTATAAAGTATGTTCGTTTTTGCCCCTTATGGGACTTATAGCGTATTTTTTACCGAACCTTAAAAAATTAAAAAATTAGTATATGAGATTTATTGTTTTATTTTTAGCCTTTGTTATTTGGGCTTGTGAACTACCTAAAAATCAAGCTGCTACTAATAAAGAAAAGGAAGAAAGTTTAGCACAAGAAGCTCCTAAACCATCAGTTAGTATAGAAGAAGCAGAACAAAAAGTAATTGACCTACTTTTAATAAAAAAGTTAGGTGATGAAATTGAGAAAATATCTAATGGGAAAAAAGGTATTTCTTTCATAACAAATGAAGTTACTATTGAAAACACTCCTTTCTTTGAGCTTTATGTAGGGTATAATTCAGCAATTAGATTTGAAAATCGTTATATTTTGTATGTGAATAGAACTAATATTGAAGATATTCGCATATTAGAAGCTTCTTCGGGGGAAATAGTACCTCTTTCTTCTTTAAAAGAGGAAAAATATTCATCTGAAGAAGAAATGTATTGTACCAATCTATTGGTAAAAATAGTTAAAAGCTCTAATTTAGACAATCCTTTATACAAAGCTGATAAAGAAAAGTGTTTCTTAAGAATTGACAGAAAGGATAATGAAAATATTTACATAGAAATCTATGTAGAAAATGATATTTCTGACAATGTACAACAGCCAGAGGTAGTAGAAAGGGCTATCGCTTGGTTACTTTTTAATACTTCAACTCAAAGATTGTATGATATCACATTAGATATAGAAACTCCTAAAGAGCTCTCTTATGATAAAGGGCTCTTGAAAAACATCAATTTGGACAACCTATGTAAAGAGTAAAAGCTTTTTATTTGACTCTTGAAAGGGTGATACCATCGCGGATGGGTAATAAGACGGTCTCTACACGGGGGTCGTCTTTTATTTTTTGGTTGTATGCCATTAGCGCTTGGGTGTGTTTGTCGTTGTGTTTTACCTCTTCTACTACCTTGCCACTCCACAGCACATTATCGGAAAGGATAATACCACCACGGTTCATTTTTTCAATTACTAAATCAAAATAGTGGGCGTAATTCTGCTTATCGGCATCAATAAAAACAAGGTCGAAAGTAGTATCGAGTGAGGGGATAATATCAGCAGCTTTGCCCAGATGCTGCACTATCTGGTTGCCATAACCACTGCGGTCGAAGAACTCGCGCTGTAGGTCTGTCAACTCTTCTTTGATGTCGATGGTGTGGAGTACCCCCTCAGGATGTAACCCCTCAGCCAAACAAAGGGTAGCATAGCCCGTATAAGTGCCAATTTCTAAAATAGTGCGAGGTTGCACCATCTTAGACAACAAACTGAGAAAACGCCCCTGAAAATGTCCGCTAATCATTCGTGGTTGCAGTACATTAAGGTGCGTACGCTTATTGAGTTCTTGCAGCAAAAGTGGCTCATCTTCAGTATGTTGAGCGGCGTAATTTTCTAATTCTTCAGATAAAAAATGCATCAGTAAAATATTTTTTGGCAAAGATAGAGATAATATTGAAAAAAACTGTACCTTTGGAGCGAATTTTAAGGGTTATCGTTCGCTTATCCTTCGCTCATCCTTCGCTGAAGGTTCGCTTGTAAAAATGTAATTAATTAAAAAAAAGATTCTTTATGAAAGCACTTATTATTGTTGACCTACAAAACGACTTTATGCCTACAGGCGCATTACCTGTACCACAGGGCGACCAAATTATTTCGCACATCAATGCCGAGATGCAAAAAGACTATAGCGTAATAGTAGCTACCCAAGATTGGCACCCCGCCAACCATAAGAGTTTTGCAAGTCAGCACGTGGGTAAAAAGCCTTTTGATACAGTACAACTGAATGGTATATACCAAATTCTATGGCCTGACCACTGTGTGCAAGGCACTTTCGGGGCTGAATTGCACAAAGACCTTGATACAAGGCGCATATCGGCTATATTTCGCAAAGGAATGAACCCAGAAATTGATAGTTATAGTGCTTTTTTTGACAATAATAAGCTAAACAACACGGGATTGCACGGCTATCTGCAAGATAAAGGCATTAAAGAACTCGTATTTTGTGGTTTGGCAGGTGATTTCTGCGTAGCGTATAGCGCTAACGATGCTAAGGCATTAGGGTATGAAGTAAAAATATTAGAAAACTGTGTAAAATACATTAATAATTAGAAAATTAGCAAATAGGAAAATTAGGATATTACTAATTATGATAAAGCACATTATATACTTATTATTAGGCTGTGTGTTAGTGGGGTGCGAAACGCCATTCTTTTCGTCTCCTAAAAAGTTCGAAACACCTTTTGAACAGAAGGACGGACTAAAAAACTCTACTTATGAGGAAATAATAGATTATTACAAAGAACTTTCTAAAGAATTCACCTCTATTTCCTTCAAAACTATTGGGCAAACAGACAATGGTATGCCACTGCATTTGGTGATATATAGTGCCGATGGCGAATTCAACCTCAATAAATACCGCGAGGAACGCACTATTATATTCATCAACAATGCTATACACGGCAATGAAACAGATGGGGTAAATGCTACTACCCTGTTATTTAGAAACTTAGCCCAAAACGAAATAAAACTTTCGGGCAATGTAATAGTCGTTACTATACCGGTGTATAATATAGGAGGAATGCAAGAAGACAAAAAAGAAAGTGCTACCTACTATGATTTAGACAACGATTTTATAAAAGCTGATGTAGAAAATACGCTCTCGCTATCGAAAGTTCTGCAAGAAATTCAACCTGATATATTGATTGACAATCAGGTGAGTAGGAAAGAAGAATACCGCTATACTGTGAGCTACTCGCCTGCTGAAAAGGAAAAAGTAGGCACTTTCTTAGGAGGATACATTGATGATGTGTTAGTACCCCGTCTATCAGATTCTTTAACTCAGATGAATTATGTTTCGCTAACCAAAGACAGTGTACAACAACCTTTCAGACGATTGCTACCCGACCCTGAACTCAGCAAGGCAAGACACGCAGTAGGCTATGCTTCGCTATGGAATTGTATTGGTATTCAGCTTAATACCCATATATTTAAAAGCTATAATAAGCGTGTAGTGGCTAACTACGAAACGATGAAAACGATAGTAGAAATAGCTGATGCTGATAATGCGTATATCAAACAACTGAAAATAAAACAAGCCCAAGAAAACGCTGCCTTAGTAGCTCCTGAGTATTACATAGTACCTAAAGCGTGGCAAAAGGTGATAGACCGACTGAAAGTGCACAACGTACAAATGAAAGAGGTGGCTAAAGATACGCTAATGAAGGTAGATTACTATCAAATAGACGATTTTAAAACCGTAACAACTCCGTTTGAAGGGCATTACCTGCATTACGACACACAAGCGAGCATACACAAAGATTCGGTACGCGTTTATAAAGGTGATTATATCGTACCTACAGCGCAATTAGCTAAACGATATTTGATAGAGGTATTAACTCCTACAGAGGTTGATTCTTTCTTTAACTGGAACTTTTTTGACAGTGTTTTAGGGAAAGATGTAAAATACCCCATTTTAATGACAAACGATAAACTAACAATAAACTAATATGAAACAGTTTTTATCAGACCGCATCAATGCTATGGAAGCCTCTGCTACCCTTGCGATGGCTGCCAAAACGAGAGAACTAAAAGCCGAAGGCAAAGATATTATTGGGCTTAGCTTAGGAGAGCCAGACTTTAACATTCCGGACTTTATCAAAGAAGCAGCGAAAGAGGCTATTGACCAAAACTACAGCAAATATACCCCTGTAGATGGGTATTTAGAGCTTAGAGAGGCAATTGCTGCCAAACTACTACGCGACAACGGACTTAGTTATCGCCCGAACCAAATAGTAGTTTCTACAGGTGCTAAACAATGCTTGGCAAACGCTGCCTTAGCGATGCTCAACCCTGGTGACGAGGTGATTTTCCCCGCTCCGTATTGGGTGAGCTACAAAGAGATAGCAAAACTGGCAGGCGCTACCCCTGTAGAGATATTGGCTACTATAGAAAACGACTTCAAAATAACCCCCGCCCAATTAGAAGCAGCTATCACCGAAAAGACCAAAATGGTGTGGTTTAACTCCCCTTGCAATCCCACCGGTTCGGTGTACAACCAGCAAGAATTAGAAGCTCTCGCAAAAGTATTGCGCCAACACCCTAACATTTTTATTCTCTCAGACGAAATATACGAGTACATCAACTTTACCTCTATTCCCCATACCAGTTTTGCGGCTATAGAGGGTATGTATGAGCGGACTATCACCATTAACGGACTCTCTAAAGCCTTTGCTATGACTGGCTGGCGTATAGGTTACTTAGCTGCCCCCGAATGGATAGCTAAAGCCTGCAATAAGGTGCAAGGACAGATAACTAGTGGCACTAATGCTATAGCGCAACGTGCCGCTATCGCAGCCCTGAAAGCTCCTAAAAGTGAAATACAATATATGATAGACGAATTTAAAAAGCGCAGGGATTTGGTATTAGCACTTTTGAGCGAGGTAGAAGGTCTTAAAGTGAATGTACCTGAAGGAGCTTTTTATGTTTTCCCTGATGTATCGTCTTTCTTTGGCAAAACCTTAAGAGGGCGCACTATTCGCAATGCAAGCGATTTTTCTTTATATCTGTTAGAAGAAGCTATGGTAGCCACCGTAACGGGTGAGGCTTTTGGCGATGCTAACTGCATACGCATTTCATACGCTGCCTCAGAAAAAGAACTACGTGAAGCGATTAGGCGCATCAAAGAAAGTTTGGCGTAAGAAAGTAAATTATATTTTGTTTGCACATTCAATTAAAAGTAGTACCTTTGCGCCGCTAAAACAAGGAATTTTCATCAACAAAGACAAATGTTATGGCAATAACAGAGAGCAAAACTATTAAATACTTAAAATCTTTTTACATAAAAGATTACCTCATCATAGTGTTGGGGCTTATCTCTTATGCGGTAGGTATTACCGGATTTATAATGCCTAGCGAGATAGTAACCGGAGGTTTGGCAGGTATCTGCCTTATTTTGAACTACAAATTAGGGGCTGACTTGGCTATCACTTATTGGATTATCAACTTCTGTTTGTTGGTAATAGGTTTTAAGGCGATGAGTAGGCAATTCACTTACCGTACCCTCATCTCTATTTCTATCTTATCAACCCTGATATGGGCCGGAAAAGAGTACCTTATGCCTTACTTTATAGAGCACCCCCCTTTAAGAGACGATTTTTTGAACGTAATAATGGGTGGACTGCTATGTGGTACTGGTCTGGGGCTGGTATATTCGGCTAATGGTAGTACCGGTGGTACTGATATTATAGGCTTTGTTATCACTAAATACTACAGTATCAGCATTGCGCGTATCTTATTAGTGGTAGACGTGTGTATAGTGTTATCATCTTACTTCATCTTAGAGCACAAAGACAATTCGCTTGAAAAAACCATCTATGGACTTGTGTTGCTACCGATGATGTGGCAAATGGTAGAGATAGTAATAAACGGTGCACGCCAATCGGTACAGCTGTTTATCTTCTCTAAACATTACGATGAGATAGCTACCCACATCAACAGTGAGCTAAAACGCGGTTGCACTATTATTGACGGTATAGGCTGGTACTCTAAATCATCGCAAAAAATAGTGATAGTAATAGCTCGCCGTACTGAGGCAAACTCTATTTTCCGTTTGGTACGCACTATAGACCCCTCTGCCTTTGTGACCAAAACTAACGTAATGGGGGTATATGGCAATGGTTTTGATAAACTGAAATAAAATATTTTTTTGAGGTTTATAAAAAAGTAGTATATTTGCGCACTTAAAAAAAGAAAGTTATGATACAGAGAATACAAACTGTGTATATGCTTATAGCAGGCGTAGTAGCTGCAATGACTATATTATTTGGTTTAGACTGGCTGCGCACATTGCTATTTGCTATCTCGGCAGTAGTGGCTCTTTACACTATATTCAAATACAAAAAAAGGAACCTTCAGCAATTGCTTAATTGGCTGAATATCGTTATAAATTTTACTTTACTAGGAATATTTGTATATCGAATGCTAAACTCATCTGGAGAAGGTATTATTTCTGAGAAAGGTGTTGGGGTTTTCGTACCCGTGCTTTCTATCGTTTTTTTGTTTTTAGCCAATAAGGCTATTAGGCGGGACGAGAAGCTCGTAAAATCAGCAGACCGATTGCGATAGACCTATAATCTTAGTAGTGTTGTGCGTTGAGAAAATCCTAAGTTTTATTACTTAGGATTTTTTTATTTAGCAGTTTGCCATTAGCTATGAGAGTGTTAAATTATTGTTAATTTTTTGGTGAGATAGTCAAAAAAGTTGTACCTTTGCCCTCGCAATGAAAAGAATAGTTATCAACATATTATTATCAATCCTCATCTTGTTTAGCAATTCAGGATGGGCGGTTACTTTTCATTACTGCCAAGACCAATTAGCATCAGTTTCATTAGACTATGCTTCTGCACTGATAGTAGAAGATGATGATGCTTGTGCTTGTGCTACAATGGACGATTGCTACGGTGGTGATGAAGATGACAATAGTGATGATAATAAAAAATGTTGTGATAACACTTCAGTTGCCTCTTCGACTTCTGATAGTACTTCGGTAGTAAAAGCCTTTGAATTGGAGCTACAATCATTTGTGCTTCCTACCTCTTGTATTCCTTCATCTGTAGAAGAAGTGATAATTTTGACTACTGCTACGAAAAGTAGTCCTACTTCAGCGGTTCGTTTGAACGCGCCCCCACTGTATGCGCTTTACTGCCAGCGCGTGTTTTATGCCTAATAATTTTTCATTTTAAGGGTGAATAGTAATTCTCCCTTGCAATCGATTTTGATAGATTATTAACGCATAAAGAAAAAAATCAATGTTAAGATATATTTTATTATGGGGATTACTACTCCCCCTGACTGCTTTTGCTCAACAATTTAGCAAAGGAACTGTAGTAGATGAAGCTAATTTGCCTCTTATGGGGGCGGAAGTGTATTGGAACGGTACCCAAATAGGCGTTTCGACTGATGATAATGGTACCTTCACCCTAAAACGCACTGAAAATAGTAATACTTTAGTTATTAGTTATATAGGTTATAAGACAAAAACCGTAAAAGTAACTAACTCGGAAGTTCTACACATACAATTAGAGCCGCAATCGGCTTTGGAAGAAGTAGTTGTAACCCAAAAAAGGGCTAATACTATGAAATCGCAGTGGCAGGTAGCCAACCTACACACTATGAGTAGCGGTGAACTACTAAAAGCTGCGTGCTGCAACCTTTCAGAAAGTTTTTCGACCAATCCGTCGATAGACGTGAATTTCTCTGATGCAGTAACCGGTAACAAACAGATAAAAATGTTAGGACTTACCAGTCCGTATATACTTATGGCAGAAGAGAATATCCCTGCTATGCGAGGAGCTTCGCAAGCCTATGGACTATCATTTGTGCCAGGTACGTGGATTGAGAGCATACAGATAACCAAAGGTGCAGGAAGTGTTATCAATGGTTATGAGAGCATTTCGGGGCAAATAAACTACGAAATAGAAAAGCCTATTAATGCGCGTCCGTTTTTCTTAAACCTATACACTTCAGAAGATAGCCGATACGAGCTAAATGCTCATACCAAAGTAAAACTATCGGACAAATGGGCTACCAGTCTTTTAGCACACGGCAATGTACGTCAGCGCAAAAGCGACCACAACCACGATGGATTTATAGACAACCCTATAGGCAACCAAATAAACCTACTAAACCGTTGGCAATATAGCAATGCTGAAAAGGGGTGGGTGAGCTTTTTGAACCTAAACTATATGAAAGACGAACGCCAAGCAGGGCAAATAGACTACAATCCGCTAACAGACAAAGGAACCACTAATGCGTGGGGTAGTGAAGTGAACTCTGAGCGTTTTACCCTTTCTAACAAAACAGGATACGTATTTCCGGACACTCCTTATAAAAGTATAGGGCTACAGAACTCATTTCAATCGCATAGGCAAGATTCTTATTTTGGGTTGAATAGCTATGATATACACCAAAAAAGCTGGTATGGCAATCTGATATACAACTCTATCATCGGCAATACTCAACACAAATTTGCTACAGGGCTTAGCGGTACTTATGACGATTATAACGAACTGCTAACCACTTCTGCTCTGGCAGGCGATTTCTCGCGAATAGACCGCTCAGTAGGTGCTTTCTTTGAGTACACTTACGATAATTCGAGCAACTTCAGCTTTGTAGCAGGTATACGTGCTGATAGCCATAACAACTTAGGTAACTTTATCACTCCACGTTTCCACTTGCGCTACAATCCTTGGAAAGAAGCTACCTTTAGACTTTCAGCAGGACGCGGCAAACGCGCTGCTAATGTGATAGCTGAAAATCAGCAGTTATTAGCTTCTTCGCGACAGCTACATATTATAGGAGGTGATGGCGGCAAGCTCTACGGTTTAAACCCTGAGATAGCGTGGAACTACGGAGCGAGCTTTTTGCAAGCCTTTAAAATATGGGGTAAAAATGCTGAACTATCAGTAGATTTCTACCGCACCCATTTTGACAATCAGGTAGTGGTAGATTTAGACCATTCGCCTCAGCAAGCCTTGTTTTACAATCTTGATGGCAAGAGTTTTGCTAACTCATTGCAAGCTGAAGTTAGCATCACACCTGCGAAAGGTTTAGACTTTAAAGCTGCCTATAAGTACTACGATGTACAAACCCAATTCACTAAAGGACAGTTAGAAAAAACGCTAACTCCTAAGCATCGCTGGTTTGCTAACGTAGCCTATGAAACTGCTGATACCCACGATAACAAGCATTCGCAATGGAAGTTTGACGTAACCTTCAACTGGCTAGGTGAACAACGATTGCCCTCTACGGCTACCAACCCTCTACCCTACCGATTGAGTGATTACGCACCGTCATTCGCTACACTTAACGCACAGATTACCAGAGTATTTTCTAAAACATTTGAGGTGTATGTAGGTGGCGAGAACATCACTAACTACAAACAAGCTAACGGCATATTAGCTGCTGATGCTCCTTTTGGCGCATATTTTGATAGTACTATGCAGTACGCTCCTGCTTTTGGACAAATGTACTACGCAGGACTGAGATTTAAACTTTAGTAATTAGTCGCTAGTCGTTAGAATGTTGTCGCTTGCTAACGACTAAACACTAACGACTAAAATAAGCAATAATTTAATTCAACAAATAAAAAAGAAAAAATGAAGACACGTATTTTATTATGGGTAGTTTTGAGTTTTTTAGGACTCGCTACTGTTAATGCACAACAGGCTCCTAATAAGAGCAAAAAAGTAACCTTTGCTGTAGGCGGTAATTGTGAACAATGTAAAGCCCGCATAGAAAAAGCCGCTTATAAAGTAAAAGGTGTGAAAAGTGCAAATTGGGACATCAAAAGCGGAAATATGACACTTATCTTTGACGAGCGCAAATGTTCAGAAGAAGATGTACAAAAAGCCATAGCCAAAGTAGGACACGATGCTGGCAAAGAACGCGCTGACGATGAAGTGTACAATAAGCTACACCACTGCTGTTTGTATGAAAGATTACCATAGGCATTAGCGTTTTTCGGTATGAATTTTGCTGTAAGATAAGAGAACACTAAATCATATAAAAAAATGAAAAGAATAACTTATCTTATAATGCTGGGAGTTGCCTTGGTGCTAAGCTCTTGTGCAAGTGTGTATGTAGCAACTGATTACGACCGCCAAGCTGATTTTTCAGCCTATAAATCGTTTGCTTTTTTTAAAGAAGGAGTAGATAAAGCACCTATTTCAGACTTAGACAAAAAGCGTATTTTGCGTGCTATAGAAAAAAATCTGACCAGCAAAGGAATGGTAGTATCAGATAACCCTGACTTTTTAGTGAATATCTTTACTCGTGAGCGCGAGAATGTAGATATTTACGACAACAGTCCGTATTATTGGGGCTGGGGTTGGGGCTGGGGGCCTTTCTGGGGAGGAGCAACCTACAACGTTAGCAGAAATACAGAAGGCACTCTATACATAGAAATTATAGACGCCCGCAAACACGACTTGGTATGGCAAGGCAAGGGCTCTGGACCGATACCATACAAATCAGAACAAAAAGAGGAGGCTATTAGCAACTTTGTCAATAAAATATTAGAACAATATCCTCCAAAGTAATTTAGAATTTTTAATTATAAAAAAGGCTGCCAAAATATTAGTTTGGCAGCCTTTTTTACATTTAAATACATTTTATGAAAAAAGTAAGTGTACAGCAGTAGGGGCTAATATAGCAGTGAAAATACCATTGAAAATCATTCCGAGGCTTGCGTATACTGCATATTTTTCGCTAAGATTAAAAGCCGCCATAATACCTAAGGCGTGAGAAGCTGTTCCTAAAGAAATACCCTTAGCCATAGGGCTTTTGATGCGAAACCAATTGAGGAAAGTAATACCGAAAATATTGCCAAGAAAGCCGGTGGTCATTACTGCCATTACAGTAATAGGCGAAATACCTCCCAGCATACGCGTTACCTCTAAGGCAATAGGGGTGGTAACTGACTTAGGAGCTAATGAAATAGCGATATCATTAGAAAGACCTAACCACTTAGCTACTAAACATACCGTGATTACCCCTACCAAACTACCTGCAAACTGAGAAACTACCAGTGGAATAAGTTGTTTCTTTATCTTTGAGATTTGCAAATACAACGGAACACCTAAAGCTACTATAGATGGCTTCAACCAAAAATCGATATACTGACCGGCCTCTTCGTATTTTTCAGGTGAAATATCAAAAATAATAAGGTAAGAAATAAGCACTAAAACTGTGATAAGCACAGGATTTAGGAATACAGAATTGTATTTTTTCTGTAAGAGCAATACTCCATAATAAAGAATAAAAGTTATGGATAAAAGTAATACTTGATTTTCTGCTAAAGACTTCATTATTTTAATTTTTTACGTAGGAATTGATAAACGTGACCTGTAACTATAATCACTACTATAGTACTGATAATAATAGATATAAAGATGGCTAAGAAGTTTTCGCCTATCTGCTTAAAATAAGCCATAATACCGATGCTGGGCGGCACAAAAAACAGTCCTAAATTGGAAATAAGCAAATCGGAAAGGGCTTTAATAGATTGAAGTTTAATCCACCCTAAATGCAAAAAAAGTGTGAGAAAAAGCATCCCTATTATACTGGAAGGGAAAGGGATGTGAGTAAGAGCTACTATAAGCTCGCCCAAGCCCAAACAGCCAAAAATAATTGCAAAATAACGTATTAACATAAACTTTATTGATATAAAAAACGAGGCAAAATTACTACATCTTTTTCAAAGAATATAAAAAAACGGTGAAAAATTTGTATTTAATATATTTTTTTTGTACTTTTGCGAGGTTAAATAGAGTAGAAACTATGAGTAACGAATATAATAAATCTATCTTTTCAGAACCTATAAATGATTTAGAAAAAAACGCACAATCACTGCCTAATTATAATAGTTACGACAATGAAGAACCCCCTAAAGGAGGAGGTATCTTATCTAAAATTATCATAGCTATATTGGCTTTGGCCACTGGAGGCTTAGGGTATTACACTTACCTGCTAAACAAAGATAGACAGGCTACTGAAAACGAATTGAATATACAGAAAAAGCAGGTAATGAGCGACCTTGATATGCTGAAAAAAAGCTATGACAAGGCTGTTGCTACTAATAAAAACATAAGTGAAGACCTACTAAAAGCACGTGAAAAAATAACCAAATACATCGACTCGCTGCAAAATATGAAGGTTAATATTTCGGCTTTAGCTCGCTTTAAAAACCAAGCCTTTGCCCTCGCTAAAGAACGAGATTATCTGCTTAGAAAAAATGACTCGCTGACTCGTATCAACAAAGCTATCAGAAAAGATTTAGACAGTGTTTCTGTAAAATTGACCAGCACTTCAGCTAAAGTAGACTCGCTCTCGCAACAAGCTAATAAGCTAAAAAAAGTAGTAGAAGTAGGGGCTGCGCTACAGATAGGAAAACTGACAGCCGAAGCGGTAAAAGGTAGTAAAAACAAAATAACAGACAGAGGGCGTGCAGCTGAAAAAATAAGAATATGTTTTACTGTAGGGGCTAACAAAATAGCTAAAACAGGAGGTAAAAACTTCTATATAAAAGTAAGTTCTCCCTCAGGTATCACTTTAGGTGCTAACGACAGTGCTTCAGAAGGTGATAACACAGTGAACTACAGTACTTCTACCCATTTTATCTACGACAGTAAGAGTGTAGATGTATGTGATTTTATAGCCAAAACTTCAAAAGAATTTGAAAAAGGTACTTATAAAATAACTGTATACGACGACAAATTAAATGAAGTAGGCAGTACTGATTTAGTGCTAAAATAACAAAATAATATATTACCAATATTTATGAAAACCAAATTATTAACAGTACTATTGTGCTGGGGAGTTTTTCTTTGGGCACAACCACAGGATGTTTCAGTAGTGTTTAAACAACCTGCTAAGCATTTTACAGAGAGTTTACCAATCGGTAATGGTAGATTAGGAGCTATTCTCTTCGGGAAAACAGATACCGACCGCATTGTACTAAATGAGATTTCGTTATGGTCTGGTGGATATCAGGAGGCTGATGACCCTGAAGCACATACTTATCTGAAAGAAATTCAACAGTTACTTTTAGAAGGTAAAAACTTAGAAGCACAAGCCTTACTGCAGAAACATTTTATTGCGCGAGGTAAGGGTTCGTGTCACGGTCAAGGTGCTAACTGTAGTTATGGATGCTATCAGGTATTTGCTGATTTGCTCTTAGATTGGAAAAATCAAACGCCTGTGAAAGATTATAAGCGAGTACTTCGCCTTGATGAAGCTACAGCTATTACTACTTATACACGAGATGAGAACTCTATTGAGCAAGTAGCCTTCGCTGACTTTAAGAATGATCTTTTATGGATAAAAATTACAGGAACTAAACCCTTTGATTTGAATATTTCGCTCTTCAGAAAAGAAAATGCTACTATAAGCTATCAAAATAACCATATTACTCTTACAGGGGTACTACCTGATGACAAAAAGGAAGGCATGCACTTTGCCTCTGCTATAGATGTACAAACTGATGGCAAAGCTGAAAACAAAGAAAAAGCTATAGAGATACAAGCTGCTAAAGAGCTTATACTCAAGATAAGTATGGCTACAAACTACCAATATAAAAATGGAGGGCTTAGTAATGTATCTGTTAAAGAAAAGGCTGAGAGCTATCTACAGCGTTGTACCTCTTCTTTTGAAGCTGCTCTTGCTGAAAGCAAAACTATTTACCAAGGTTTATTCAATAAAAATCGCTGGTATGGCAACGCAAATAGTAATACCTCACACCTAAGTACTTACGAGCGTTTAGAGGGTTTCTACAAAGGTGACAAAGATGCTTTATTACCTATATTATACTACAATTTTGGTAGATATTTGCTTATCTCTTCATCGCGTGAAGGTCTTTTGCCTGCTAACTTACAAGGTTTATGGGCTGAAGAATATCAAACTCCTTGG
Organism: Capnocytophaga sp. oral taxon 329 str. F0087; assembly: GCF_000213295.2. Lineage (NCBI taxonomy): Bacteria > Pseudomonadati > Bacteroidota > Flavobacteriia > Flavobacteriales > Flavobacteriaceae > Capnocytophaga > Capnocytophaga sp. oral taxon 329. Next base: position 27,522 of record NZ_KN389993.1, on the reverse strand, counting down.
AATGGAGATTATCACTTGAATATTAATATTCAGATGAATTATTGGTTAGCAGAAGCTACTAACCTATCAGAACTAACAGAACCTCTAAATCGTTTTACGAAAAACTTAGTTCCCAACGGATATAAAACAGCTAAAGCATATTACAATGCTGACGGGTGGGTAGCCCACGTGATTAGCAACCCTTGGTTTTATACTTCACCTGGTGAATCAGCAGTATGGGGCTCTACTCTTACAGGAGGCGCTTGGCTATGCGAACATATTTGGCAACACTACCTATTTACACACGATATAGACTTTCTCAAAGAGTATTACCCTGTACTAAAACAAGCTACTGACTTTTTTAAAAGTTTACTTATCAAAGAGCCTAAAAAGGGGTATTGGATTACAGCTCCTTCTAACTCACCCGAAAATGCTTATTTACTACCTTCAAAAGACAATAAAAAACAAGTTGGAAATACTTGTATAGCACCAACTATGGATATGCAGATAGTACGAGAGCTTTTTAGTAATACTATGCAAGCCGCTACTATTTTGGGGGTAGATAGTGATAAATTCAGCCAATGGACAGATATTATCAAACATACAGCTCCTAATCGTATTGGAAAAAAAGGAGACCTAAATGAATGGTTAGACGATTGGGAAGATGCTGACCCTCATCACCGACATGTATCGCATCTATATGGGCTATATCCTTATGATGAAATAACCCCTTGGGATACTCCTAAATTAGCAAAAGCTGCTGAGAAAACACTACAAATGCGTGGAGATGGTGGTACTGGATGGTCAAGAGCTTGGAAGATAAACTTTTGGGCACGACTACAGGATGGAAATCACGCCTTAGTTTTATTGCGTCAACTACTCCGACCCGTAAGTTCAGAAATAACTACCGGACAAGTAGGTGGCTCTTATGCTAACCTATTCTGTGCACACCCTCCTTTTCAAATAGACGGTAACTTTGGAGGTGCGGCAGGTATAGCCGAAATGCTCTTACAAAGTCACGGGAAGCAAAATGTGATTCGTTTTCTACCAGCACTCCCTTCCCACCCCGATTGGGAAAATGGCGTTATGAAAGGAATGAAAGCTCGCAATAATTTTGAAGTATCTTTCTCTTGGCAACAACACCAGCTGCAAAAAGCTACTATCACATCATTAGTAGGCGGAAAATGCTACTTATTATTACCTGCAGGTAAAAGTATTTACCACCATAATACAATGCTCATAAAAGCCTCTAAAAAAGCTAAAGTAGTTAGCTTTGATACCTTAAAAGGAGAAAGCTATCAGATTCAGTAATATAATTTATAACCAAAAAAATAGGCTGCCTGAAGAATTTTTCAGGCAGCCTATTTTATTTTCTTTTAGTTAGGCCTCGCAACTACTACAGTTTACAAAATTCATTATCATTTCTTTTGCTACAGACTGGCTACGTTGGTAGTAAAGTGACTTAACTCCTAATTTCCATGCTTCAATCATTACTTTATTTACATCTTTAATAGGCATTACAGAAGGAATATTGAGGTTTAAGCTCTGACCTTGATCTATGTAGGCTTGGCGCTGTGCTGCTTGTGAGACTATCTCCATAGGAGAAATCTCTTTAAAAGTCTTAAATACGTTCTTTTCTAGCTGAGTAAGCTCTTGCAAATGCTGTACAGAACCATTATTTAAGCGTATAGAGCGCCATACATCTTCATTATTAAGACCTTTTTCTTCTAACAATTGTGTTAGATATTTGTTTTTACGCATAAAGTTTCCTTTTGATAAGCCTACCTTATAATAATTGCTTGAATAAGGCTCTATACCTGGTGATACTTGTCCTAATATAGCCGAGCTTGAGGTAGTAGGAGCTATTGCCATAGTAGTAGTATTTCTTCTTCCATAGCCTTTTAACAACTCAGGCTCTCCGTAAATATGAGCTAATTCTTTAGTAGCTTTATCAGCTTCTTCACGAATATGCCTAAAAGTGCGTGCATTAAACTGAGTAGCTTCAAAGCTTTCAAAAGGTATCATATTACGTTGTAAGTACGAATGATAGCCTAATACTCCTAAGCCCAATGCTCTATGGCGCATCGCGAACTTGCGGGCTGCTTGTAGATAATAATTGCCTTTAGTCTTCTCAATAAACTCTGATAACACAGCATCTAAAAAGAAGACTGCTAATTTAACCGCCTTGGTATCTTTCCACTCATCAAAAAGTTCTAAGTTCATAGACGACAAACAGCAGATAAACGATTCTTCTTCGCTAGAAGGTAACATAATCTCACTGCACAAGTTGCTTGAGCGAATGAGCATATCTTTGTCTTTATATACTTGTGGGCGATTGCGGTTTGCATTATCGGTAAACATAATATAAGGCAAACCTTTTTGTTGACGTGACTCAAGCACACGTGCCCAAAGGCGACGTTTCTCCATATCGCCATCTATCATCTCTTGCATCCAATAATCTGGTACACAAATACCAAAAAAGAGATTTTGGATAGGAAATTCTACATCTTTTATCTGTAGAAACTCTTCTGCATCAGGGTGATCAATGTCTAAGTAAGCTGCAAAAGCACCTCGTCTTACGCCACCTTGTGACACTACATCCATAGCAGAGTCGAAGAGCTTCATAAAGCTTACTGCACCACTCGACTTGCCGTTATCGGTTACTGCTGAACCTCTACTACGCAACTCACCAAAATAGCCAGAAGTACCCCCACCTATTTTGGTTTGCATAATCACCTCGCCCAATTTATGCGTAATTCCTTCTATACTATCAGGTACGTGTACATTGAAACAAGAAATAGGTAAACCACGCTCAGTACCCATATTAGCCCAAATAGGTGACGAGAAGCTAATCCACCCTTTGGTAATCATTTCTTTGAAAGCAGGCTGTAGCTCAGGCTTGTACAAACGGCGAGCCGCAGCGTGAGTAATACGATCTATCGCCCCCTCTACGCTTTCTCCTTTTAACAAATAGCCTCTGTTGAGTATTTGTTCTGACTCTTCATTGAGCCACCATATATCTTTTTGTTCGTTCATAATTTTCCTTTTTCGGGGTGCAAAGTAACAGCTTTAAATCCGAATTACAAAACATAAACAAAACATAAGTTATCAACAAAGTTTTTAACAATCTGCTAAAAACCTCTCTTTTAAGTTGTAAGATTCAACTTTTAATTATACTTTTGCATTGTTATTCGAATAAGTATGAAAATCATCACTCTCACTACCGATTTCGGGCTGCGTGACTATTCAGTAGGGGCAGTAAAAGGGGCTATTTACACCAAATGCCCCGATGCTCGTATTGTAGATATTTCACACTTAGTTTCTCCGTTTGATATTTTTCAGACTGCTTATATCCTCAAAAATGCTTATAAACACTTCCCTAAGGGTAGCATACACATTATAGGAGTTGATGCCGAGCGCAATCCTGAAAAAAGACACTTACTAATGCTGCTAAACGGTCATTATTTCATTGGGGCTGACAATGGTATTTTTAACCTGTTAGCTGAAGAAAATGAACCTATACAGCTATTTGAAGTGGCTACTGATATACCTATTACCCTCTTCCCTACCCTAAATGTATTCCCATCAGTAGTTGAAAAAGTCTACAAAGGTCTTTCTCCTGAGCAAATAGGTGTTCCTACGGATAAATACCTAAGAGCTACTCATTTTAATCCAGAAGTTAGTTCTGATGGGGCTTTTATCTATGGGGTAATTATTTATATAGACCATTATGGTAATGCTGTAAGCAATATATCGCGTTCGCTCTTTGAACGCATACAACAAAATCGCAAGTTTGAAGTGATTTTTAAGATGTTCTCTTTCCGCAAAATTTACAATCAATATAGTGATATCATCAATTTCAACTGTCCTCCAGAATCGCGAGCTACTCCTGATGGCGAAGGGATGCTACTTTTTAATGACCTCAACTACCTGCAATTCAGTATCTACAAAAGCGACAGACGCTCTGTAGGAGGAGCTTCTTCTCTCTTCGGAATGGACTATTATGATAGGGTATCTGTACATTTCTTGTGAAGTTTAGGAAACTTTTTTTGTTTATTAAGTTTTTTATATTACCTTTGCACCCGATTTTATAGTACAAATTAAGTTTTACTGACAAATGAAAAAAGTAATTACCACAATTATTATTCTTGCCTTAATAGGCTTTATGGCATTCAAACTGTATTCTAACAAACAGAAAAATGCTGAAGAAGTAGCTATTGTTGCCCAAAAAGAAGCACAAGTAGCTGTACGTGCTGCACAAGTAGCTGAAGAGAATGTATCAGATTTATTTTCTGCTAATGGTACTTTTGTAGCTGAACAAGACCTTGATGTATCGTCTGAAGTAGGCGGACAAATTATCAAAATCTTTGTAAAAGAAGGTGATTTTGTAAACGCTGGACAGGTTTTAGCTCAAACTAAAGCAGACAGAACCAATGTACAATTAGAAAATGCTAAAGCAGCTCTTGAAACTGCTAAAAGTGACTTAAAACGCTTTGAAAGTGCTTTTAAAACTGGTGGTGTGACCGCTCAACAGTTAGAACAAGTGCGTTTGCAAGTTAAAAATGCAGAAGCTAACTACAATTCAGCTGCTATCGTATCGGGCGACACCTCTGTACGTAGCAAGATAAGCGGTATAGTAAGCAGCAAAAAAGTAGAAGAAGGAGCTATGGTAGGAGCGGGTACTCCCCTATTTAACGTTGTGAATATTGACAATCTAAAGTTGAAAATCACTGTTGATGAAAATCAAGTGAGCAAGCTAACATTAGGACAGACTATCAAAATCAAACCTAGTGCTATGACTAATGAGATAGAAGGCAAAATCATTTTTATAGCGCCAAAAGCTGACAGTGCTATGAAATTCCCTGTGGAAATATTAGTAGCCAACAAAGATAGAAAACTAAAAGCAGGTATGTATGCTACAGCTCAATTAGGGTCTGACGCTCAATCTTCTACTGCCTTGGTAGTACCCCATTCAGCTTTCGTAGGTAGTGTGAGCCAAAATAAAATATTCAAGATTATCAACGGCAAAAATGCCCAAGGTGAGGATATACTACAAGCACAAGAAATAACCGTGAAGAGCGGTAGAAATTTTGGTGATAAAGTAGAGATTATCAGTGGATTAACTGCAGGCGAAAAAGTAATAATTAGCGGACAGATAAACATTGACAATGGTACACCCGTAAAAATAGTAGAATAATTTCAACACAAAAAACACACTGTAAAAAAGACGGTTCAACAGCTACTGAACCGTCTTTTTTACGTTAATACTTTGCTAAAATAAAAAAAGACTGTACCTTTGTGGCATAATTAACAAAAATAGACAAAATTATGATAGAGAAAATTAAAGATTTTTTCAGCACTGAATATGAACTGAAATTCAAAATGAAATTCTCAATAGGGAGTCTCCTCATTGTATTATTAGTAATTGGCATAGGATTATGGTTCTTGCTAAACTAGTTTTTCATCACCCAAATACATTAATAAAGTGAAAAAGAAAGAAAAGGTAAACTTTATCATTGATACACTCGAAAATCTTTATCCAGAAATTACTATACCGCTACAGCACAAAGACCCTTACACACTTCTCATTGCGGTATTGCTTTCGGCTCAGACTACTGATGCACGGGTAAACCAAATCACCCCAATACTTTTTGCAAAGGCTGACAACCCATACGATATGGTGCTGCTTTCGGTAGATGAAATCAGAGAAATTATCAAACCTTTGGGACTCGCACCTATGAAATCTAAAGGGATACACGGACTTTCGCAAATACTCATCGACAAATATAATGGCGAAGTACCACAGACTTTCGAAGCCTTAGAAGCACTCCCCTCAGTAGGTCATAAGACTGCCAGCGTGGTGCTCTCTCAGGCTTTTGGCATTCCCACCTTTCCTGTTGATACGCACATACACCGACTAATGCACCGTTGGGGATTATCAGACGGAAGTTCGGTAGTGCAAACTGAAAAGGACGCTAAACGCCTCTTCCCTAAGGAAAAATGGAACAAGCTACACATACAAATCATCTTATACGGACGCGAATACAGTCCGGCACGTGGGTGGGATATGGAGAAGGATATAATAACCAAAACAATTATACAATCAAAAAAATGAATTTACAACAACGTGACGAACTACACTTGTGGCACCCTTACACTCAGCACCAAACAGCTGCCAAGCCACTCGGAATTGTAAAAGGTAAAGATGCCCTACTATGGGGCGAAGATGGCAAAGAATACATCGATGCCATAGCCAGTTGGTGGGTAAACCCTTACGGTCATAGCAACGAACGTTTAGCTCAGGCTGCCTATAAACAGCTTACCCAGTTAGAGCACGTACTCTTTGGGGGTTTTACTCATAAACCTGCCGTAGAATTGGCTGAAAAACTGATTAGTATACTGCCTAAGAACCAGCAAAAAGTCTTCTTTTCTGATAATGGATCTACTGCTGTAGAAATTGCTATCAAAATGGCATTGCAATACTTCTTCAACAAAGGTGAAAAACGCTTTACAGTTATTGCTTTTGAAGGAGCTTTTCACGGTGATACTTTTGGCGCAATGGCAGCTTCAGGTATTTCTTTCTTTACCGAAGCTTTTCAAGAGCATCTACTGAAAGTAGTGCGTATACCCCTACCACAAAAAGGTAGCAAGGCCTCTGCTGAAGGCCTTAGAAAAGCTATTGCTGAACATCAGCCAGCTGCTTTTATATTTGAAGCCTTAGTGCAAGGAGCTTCGGGTATGCAAATCTATTCGCCTGAAGATTTAGATGAACTACTAAGCATAGCACAAGCCAATGGGGTAATTACTATAGCTGATGAGGTGATGACAGGATTCGGACGCACAGGACGCACTTTTGCTTGTGACTACCTTAATCACAAGCCCGACATTATGTGCCTTTCAAAAGCCTTAACAGGTGGTACTATCCCTTTAGCGGTAACGACTTCAACCCAACGTATATTTGACGGTTTTTACAGCAATGATGTAAATAAAGCTCTTTTCCACGGGCATACCTTTACGGCTAACCCTACTGGTTGCGCTATTGCCTTAGAAGCCATTCGCATTTTAGAAAGCGATGAGATGCAGCAAAACCTAAAGCGCATCGCTAAACGTCATCAGTCATTTGTAGCACGTATTAGCCAGTATGCCTCTGTAGAAAATGCGCGTACTTTAGGAGTTATCTTAGCATTCGACCTTAAAACTACCCAAAATACTGATTATTACGGTTCTTTCCGCGACAGGCTTTACAATTTCTTTATTTCTAAGGGGGTTATTTTGCGTCCTGTTGGTAATATTATTTATATATTACCTCCTTATATTATCACTGATGAGCAGTTAGATAGAGTATATGAAGTATTGGAAGAAGCTATACAACTGTTTTCTAATCAATAACAGCTTTATAGGATATAAAATAAAAAAACTCCAAGTAGAGAATGTTCTTTACTTGGAGTTTTTTTATGATAACAATAAATTAAATATCAATAGCTTCGCCATAAGCAGCTGCTACCGCTTCTTTAACACCTTCGCTCATTGTTGGGTGAGGGTGTACCGCTTTGATAATTTCGTGACCTGTAGTTTCGAGCTTGCGAGCTACTACTGCTTCAGCAATCATATCGGTTACACCAGCTCCAATCATATGGCAGCCTAACCATTCGCCATATTTAGCATCGAAGATAACTTTGATAAATCCTTCAGTAGTACCTGCTGCGTTTGCTTTACCAGATGCTGTGAATGGGAATTTACCAACTTTTATCTCATAACCTTTTTCTTTAGCTTGTTTTTCGGTAAGACCTACTGAAGCGATTTCTGGAGTGCAATATGTACAACCTGGAATATTGCCGTAGTTAATAGGCTCTACGTGCAATCCTTTTATTTTTTCAACGCAAAGGATACCTTCAGCAGACGCTACGTGTGCCAATGCTTGACCAGGTACTACATCACCAATAGCGTAATAACCAGGTACATTAGTTTGGTAGTACTCATTTACTTGGATTTTATCGCGGTCGGTTTTGATACCTACTGCTTCTAAGCCTATGTTTTCGATATTTGTTTTGATACCTACCGCTGAAAGAAGAATATCAGCCTCAAGTACTTCTTCGCCTTTAGCAGTTTTTACAAATGCTTTTACACCTTTGCCTGAAGTATCTACTTTAGTAACCTCAGCTGAAGTCATAATGTTGATACCTGATTTCTTAAGGCTCTTTTCTAATTGTTTAGAGATGTCTTCATCTTCTACAGGTACGATATTAGGCATAAACTCTACGATAGTAACCTCAGTACCCATAGTATTGTAGAAGTGAGCGAACTCAATACCTATAGCACCACTACCTACTACAATCATTTTCTTAGGTTGCTCAGGTAAAGTAAGCGCTTGACGATAGCCGATGATTTTCTTACCGTCTTGAGGAAGCGCTGGCAATTCGCGTGAGCGAGCCCCTGTAGCGATGATGATATGGTCGGCGCTGTATTCGGTTACTTTGCCATCTTTGTCTTTTACATCAACCTTTTTGCCTGGTTTGATAGTTCCATAACCCATTATCACATCAATTTTGTTCTTTTTCATCAAGAACTGAACCCCTTTGCTCATAGTAGCAGCCACATCGCGGCTACGCTTAATAACTGCTGGGAAATCCTTGTCGAAAGAACCTTCTTTTACTTTGATACCATAGCTTTCAGCGTGCTTAAGATATTCAAACACTTGTGCTGATTTTAGCAAGGCTTTAGTAGGGATACAACCCCAGTTAAGACAGATACCACCAAGGTTTTCTTTTTCAACAATAGCGGTTTTGAAACCTAATTGAGAAGCGCGAATAGCAGTAACATACCCACCAGGACCACTTCCTAATACAATAATGTCGTATTTACTCATTTTTTTTAAAATTTATCAAGTTTGATATTAGGCTACAAAGTTACGAATATTTTTTTGAATAAGCATCATTATTTTCCTTTTTTAATTATTCTTCTTTCGTATTAAAGTTATAATTATCTGAAAAATAATTCTTTATGGTATTTATAATTTATATCTTATAGTTCAAAATCTTCTAATTCAGTACCTAAGAAACGAATTTTAGCTCCACCTCCTAATTCGGTTAGCCAATAACCATCAACGTTTTTTAGAAGATAAAAATCTGATGAAGGGTGTGTATCTTGGCTGCAACCCATTCTATAGCCTGGGTATATAGCGAGTATTTCAACCTTATCATTTTTAATAAGCCTATATTTTGTGAAATAAATATAATTCTTATCAGCTAAAAGATCAGCAGTTAGAAGACTAAGAGTCGTTATATCATACCCCTCAATAGGGATGAGTTTAGGCTCATACTCATTGCTTTCATCATAATAATAGGCTTTATTTTTATCTTTATAAATATTGTACCATATTTTTTGAAAAGTAGTAGTATCTACCCCCTTTTGAGGTGTTTTATCTACATAAATTAGGTTATTAGCTTTGTATAACTCACTATCAAAATATATTTGCTTTAGAATGCGTTTCTCCTTTAGATAAACGAAATCATAGACAGTAACTTTTCCCTCTTTTAGCAGTTGTACTTCCTTAGAGGTAAGGTTCATAAAAACCTCTTCAGTTGAGCTATTATATATTTGATTTTTATAGAGTATTCCACCGGCCTTATCTTTAAATAAGTTTTTACCATAAATTGGGGCTTCAGTATAGAAAAAAGGTAACTTTTTATCCCAATTATAGACTCCTTTTTTGTCATATTGATAGTAATAAGCATCCTGAATCTCAGCAAAAGTTGCAGCGTCGTATTGAGGTTTGGGAGTATTATCGCGGTATACCATAGTACCATCGGTAACAAAATTATTAAAGACTCTTACTTTGCTTAAGTTTTTAGTGGCGATAGGTAGCCTAAAGTCTTTACCCTCTGTTTTGTAGGAGTAGTAATCAATATAATAAACATAATTTTGGTCGATGAGATAAGACTCATTTAAAGCCTTGAGGGTAGGAATATGAAAGTAGTTAGGCAATTCAACAAGTTCTTCATCATAGTATAATACATATTGAGAGGTTTTTAGTATTTTTTTAGTAAGCTGTTGTACCCTTTCGCCTTTATACATAAGTGGTTGAGATTGGTAAAAGGTGCCATTTTTGTCGGAAATATAGTTTTCGGTAGCTAAGTCTTTACGAATAGAAGGAAGGTCGGCATCTGGTACTATCGTTACTTTTCCATTATTAATATAATATAGATGATGTTCGTCTTTTAAATAATCATAATAGATATTTTCAAAAGTAGCAGGACTGCTAATAGCAATCTCTTTGTTGCCTATATAAGCCTTTTGGAGAGTACGCCAAATAGGCACTATTTCCTTTTTATCGATTATTAGGTCTGAACCTATAATCTTAAAACCATTAGTATCTATAGGGAAAAAATTATTTTGGTAATAGATTCCATTTTTATCAATAGCCATACCATAATCATAGTCTTTTACTCTAAAAGTAAGCATATCGGGGCACTGCACAAAAAGACTATCTCTGGTTTGGAATATAACATAATCTTTGTTAAAAATAAAGCCCTCTACATGTTTGTAACGTACATTCCAATTCTTTTTTACAGTTAGGCTATCTGCCTTAGTAGCATCGGTAACTTTTAAGTCTTCTGCTTGGGCTGAAAGATTTTGCATAAAGCAAAGAAGCAAAAAAGAAATAAGATATTTCATAACTATAGATTTTTAGTAAGCAGTCCGACTACTTTATTATTAGGAAAAAACTCTTTTAAAACTACTTTTAAAACGGTATAAGCGGGAATAGCTACTACCATACCTATGATGCCAAAAAGTGTACCACTAATAAGAGTAATCAAAAAAATCTCTAAAGCAGTTGATTTTACTGAATTAGAAAAGATAACAGGCTGTGAAAACACATTATCAATAAATTGTCCTACCAAAAAACCTATTAGTACATAAATAGTAGTAGGCAAGCTAACAGTCATAAAGTCGTTTTGTAGGTTGCTGCTCATCGTTAGCAATGCCATTAGCACAAAGCTTATCATAGGACCTATATAAGGAATAAGATTAAGCATAGCACAGAGCAACGCTATGATAAAAGCATTTTCTACCCCAAAAATAAGCAATACAATAGTATAAACAACAAAAAGTATAGTGATTTGGAGAATAAGTCCTACAAAATAACGCGATAACAGATTGTTTATCTTGAAAATAGAAGTCTTTAATTTGCGTTTTCGCCTAGGAGAAAAAATAGAAAGTAGGGAAATAAGTATTCTGTCGCCGTCTTTCATAAAGAAAAAAGTGATGAAGAGTACTGAAAAGAAACCTGCTCCAAAATTGCTAATAAAGGAAATAAACGAGTTGAGAAAGTTAGGAATATCAATAAAGTTTAACATCTCTTGTACACCAAAAGAATAGTCTTCTCTTTCTAACCCAACCTTACTAAGAGTTTGATGTATAAGAGCATCAAGATTGTCTTTTAGCAAATCAATATTAAGGCTTGATAGGTTCTTGCCTTGTGATATGAGTAAGGGAATAAACATACTGAATACTCCGAGACTGAGCAGTACAAAAAGCAACATAGTAAGTACCACACAGAGAGTTTCACTCTTTATCTTCAGTTTTTTGCGGAAGAAATAAATAAGAGGTTTGCCCATTAGCGTCAGGACTAATGAAACGATAAGATAAACGATAATAGATTGTAGCAAATAAAGGGTATACAGCCCTACTACTACTAAAACAATGATTGCTACGGCACGCAATATGCCATTTGCTATTTCTTTTGAGTTCATAAATGGTTTTTATTTTTAGTCTAATCTATCAAGTTTTTTAGTTTCTTTATTTTAGAAAAAATATGATTATCAGGTTCTTCTAATTCTTCAAAATGTTTTTTCTCTTCTATATATAAATATTCTATAATTTCTTTTATTAGAATTTCTTTTTCATTCATTAGGGTTTGGGGTATTATTTTTTTATCTACAAAGTCGTTATAATCTAAAACTATTTCCTCCTTTCTGTACATTTGATTTACTTTCTCAATAGCTTCTTCTATATTTTCGGCTTGAGTTTCAATAGTTTTTGATAATAATTCTTGAATTTCAATCTTAAATGTTTCCATATTTTACTTTTTTATAGTTACCACGCCCAATAAATTCAATAATTTCTTTATCTCTTAAAAGTTGTAGCTGTTGTCTTATTTTATCTTTGATGAAATTATTATTTGGATATTTTTGCTTTAATTTTTGTTCAAATTTATAGACCTCATCAAGAGTAAAATACTCTTTTCTTATGGTATCTACACAAGCCATAACATCTAAAAGCCAACCTTTTGATTCTTTATTTTTTAATCGCAAGAATAAGGTTTTTCTAAAAGTTTCTTTTACAATATCTCTGTCTATAATTTGTTCATTCTTAACTAAAAATACCTTTCCTATATCAACTATTTTTGAGATATCTATATTACATCCTATCCAACCTGCTCGTTGGGCAGTTTCTGCAAGTGGAGGTCTTTTTATGATAATCTCAGGTATAAAAAATTGCTTAGGTATAATCAGAAAATTATCAACAGTCCAGCTTTTTGTATAAGTCAAAAAGAAAAAATTAGGATTATTTTCAGAGTTTATTCTTTCTATCATTGTAGAATAAGCACCATCTGTAATAGTTTTTGACAACTTCCCATTTTTGCTTTTCAATTCAAACTCTTCTTTACAATTATTACAATAAAAATCAGCAACTGGACGATTATTTTCAAACTCATTTAATGGTAATGTTCCACAATTTGGACAATAACAATTATTTAAAACCCAATTCTCAGTCAGTAACCTTGCTATTTGGGAGTTATTTTTATAGCCATAAGCTAAATTTACATTCAATGCTAAGTTCATATTTTTTAATCATTGATAACCCAAATCCTCTCCATCTTCATCTTGAAAAACGATAGGGGTTTGCTTTCTTATCCAATTTAAAAATTGAGTGAGGGTTCTTTCTATACTTGGGGGGTGTGCACTGATTTCTATAAAAATATAGACCTCTTGATCTAAAAAGATACGTACACTATATGGCCAATCAGTTGGAGGAGGTTTACTCTCAGTACCTTTTAGCCAATATTCACCTTCTTTCATTAGATAGTTGCCTATTTGTATTGGATGACCCACATAAGTATCTAACAGAAAAATTTGTTCTCTGATTTCTTCTTTATGTTTTTGATACCAAGTAGTATCTTCAAATATTACATAAGCTTCTGCGGACATAATTAATATGTAAAAAATGAAAAACGTACAATTTCTTTATTTGTCCAAGCCGATAGAATGACTATTTGGCAAATGGTATCATTTTCTTCTTTCCAAAAAGAAGAACGTATTTCACTAATATCTTCATTAAGATAATTCTGAAATGATAATGCAATGACATTCTCAAAAAGGTGCTTATGTATTGTATTTTGATAGTCTTTTAATGCTAATAATAAGATTCCTTTCTGATAAGATACATCTACTATTTGTGCATCACTCAAATTATTTTTGAGTATATCAAGCATAGTTAATACACCTTAAAATGTTTTTATAGTCTCATTAATCAAGCAAAAATCTAATAGTACCATTGCGGTCATTGCTTCTACAATAGGGACGGCACGGGGTACTACACAGGGGTCGTGCCTGCCCTTGCCTTGCATCTCTACAATGTTGCCCCTGCTATCGAGGGCGGGTTGCGATTGCATAAGGGTAGCTACAGGCTTAAAAGCCACCCGAAAATAAATATTCATACCATTGCTAATGCCCCCTTGTATGCCCCCTGAATAGTTGGTTTGGGTAGTGCCATCGGGGTTGAAAAGGTCGTTGTGCTGACTGCCTCGCATTGTAGTACTCGCAAAGCCACTGCCATACTCAAAGCCTTTTACGGCATTGATAGAAAGCATCGCCTTGCCGAGTTGTGCGTGGAGTTTATCAAATACAGGTTCGCCCCAACCTATAGGTACCCCTTTTACCACACAGCTTACCACTCCGCCCACCGTATCGCCCTCCTTGCGTATGGCTTTGATATAGGCTTCTATTTGCTCGGCTAAAATAGGGTCGGGACAGCGTACGGCATTGGTTTCGGCTATGGCTAAATTGAGGTCGGTGTAGGGTTTAGTAAGGGTAAGCTCGCCTACACTCGACACATAAGCGTTAATTTGTATTCCTTTGATTACCTGTTTGGCAATAGCTCCTGCTACCACACGGCTGACCGTTTCGCGTGCTGATGAGCGCCCACCGCCGCGAACATCGCGAATGCCGT
>NZ_KN389993.1:0-12930 GCF_000213295.2 Capnocytophaga sp. oral taxon 329 str. F0087 | reverse complement strand
TTTCTGTTGATATACATAATCGGCGTGGCTGGGGCGGTATACCTCGGCTATATGGGCATAATCGGCTGAATGCTGATTTTCGTTTTCAATGATAAAACCAATGGGCGTACCGGTAGTTTTACCGTCTAAAATACCCGAAAGAAAACGCACTTTATCGCCCTCTTTGCGCTGGGTAACAATAGCCGACTGCCCTGGACGACGGCGGTCGAGTTCGTGCTGTATGGCTTCAAAATCTAAAAGAATATTAGGGGGACAGCCATCGATGATGCCTCCTAATGCTTCGCCGTGCGACTCGCCAAAGGTGGTAAGCCTAAAAAGTGTACCAAAGCTATTGCCTGCCATTTATAAGTCTTTCATTTTAGTTACTAATACTTCTATAAACTTGCTAATAGGCGTTTTGACCATCATAGCCATTACAGGATTAAAATCCCCTTTGAAGAGTAGTTGTACTTCGCTTTCCTTATCTGATACTTCAGCAATATTGGTAGTAAGCTGAAAAGGAATTTTGCCATTCGCTTCGCCTAATACTAACTGACTATGGGGGGTGGCGCTTTTCTTTTCTAACGAAATTTCGGGCATTCCCTTAAGGGCAAACACAAAAGAAGTGTCACTAAGTTTTTGAAATTTGCTGATGTTGTCGGGCATCAGGCGTTCAAAGGTTTCTACCTTTTCTAAAAGAGCAAAGAGGTCTTTTGCACTTTTGGGGACAATTGTTTTTGGGGTTTCTAAATTCATTGGATAATTTGCCGATTTGGTGCGAGCCGCACGAGCGATTTATTATTTTACTAAAACGGTTTCCCAGCCATCGTACTGGCCATTGGTATCGAGGGCTACATCTATCAAATCCCAAGTGTCGCTATTAATATCATCGACTGTATTTACTTTAGAAAGGATGAGATGATAGTAAGCCTCTTGAGAAGTATCGCCTTCTTCGGGCTCTACCCTACCGCTATCTTCTACCTTATACCCCAAAGCTATTACTTTGCTAAGGGCGTTGTTCATATCCTTTTCAGTATCAAAATACAACCAATGCTCTATAGGGCGCTGTTGGTCGGTATGGTCGCCTGACTCTTCACAATGGCGCTGTACCTCACTATTTTTGATGCTTTGATATTCGTAGATGTTTGGGTACAAAAACTCGCTGTAAGTCTTCCATTCAGGGTCAGTAACTACTTCTACTTCAGCTGTATAGTCGGTTGTATTAAAAGCCTCTTCTAACAAAGGGACTAAGGTAGCAGCATCTTGAGAATAGAAATACCAAGTAATACTTCCTTCAAAAGAAAAAACAGCTGCTAAAAGGTCCGTTTCTTTCAACTTAGGTATCAAAAGGGTATCTTCTATGTTATACAAAACATTACGCTCTTTGTCGAATGAAAAACCATTTTGATCAGGATTTTTAAGAGGGACACTTACTTGTACACAATAAGTAAATTGTGGGAGAGGTAAGTCAATTTCGCCAAGACCTAAGTTGACGCGAAACATAGCAGGCTTATCTTCTACTCTACCAATGTAGACAGCCCAGTTTTCAGGGATTTCTATTTTTTGCATAGTTATTTTTTTTGTTAATGTTTTTCGTATTTTATTGCGAATCTTTCAATTGTGTGGCAAAGTGGTTAAACGGTTGAAATTCAGTGTTGTATCGTCTTATGTTCGGTATATGTTCGGTATGTGTTCGCTCTTCCTTCGGTGTTGCTATATCCTTCCTATATCCAAAAAAAGGTAAGTTAATTGTTAAAACACTGATTATCAAGGGTAATTATTTTTTCGATTTACTATTTTGCCAATTATAGATTTATTGAAAGATTCGCAATGTTTTGACTAATAATTTGTCGATTTGTTAATTGCGCCACGTGTCAGGGCTTTTGCGCCATTCTTTGAGGGTGTCGAGTTCGTGTTCGCCAATATAGCCTATTTCTAAGGCTTTGACCAGCAGGTGGTCGTAATCGCTGAGAGTGTGGAGGGTGAGCTTTTCGGTTGCAAAATTAGCATTGGCTACCTCGAAATTATACGAGAAGATAGCTACCATACCTAATACCTCAGCCCCGAAGTCGTGGAGGGCTTTTACTGCATTGAGGCTGCTCATACCAGTGCTGATGAGGTCTTCAATAACAATTACGCGCTGTCCTGCTGTGAGTAAACCTTCTATCTGGTTCTGACGACCGTGTTTTTTAGGCTCAGGGCGCACATATACGAAAGGTAACCCCAAGGCATTGGCTACCAACATACCCATACCAATAGCCCCTGTGGCTACGCCTGCTACTACTTCGGCAGTGGGATAATGGCTTTTTATATAGGTAGCCATAGTATTGGCTACATAATTGCGAACCTCTGGAAATGAGAGGATTATGCGGTTGTCGCAATAAATAGGCGATTTCCAGCCACTCGCCCAAGTAAAATAATTTTCAGAATTCAATTTTATTGCGTTAATTTGCAGTAAAAATTCGGCGGTACTTTGTGCCGTAGTGTTATCTAATATCATAATGTTATGAATGAAATATTTTTAGACGATAAGTCGATTATTTTGACAAATGTACAAGAAAATATTGAGAATGAAAAATATTTTCGGTTAAAAGATGTAAGCCTTGATGAAATCATCGAAGCGCTAAGCCATAAGGGTGTAGATAGAATATACCTCTATCACCCTAAGGCTGAGAAACTTATGAAGAAATTTAAGCAGCTTATCCCCACTATAAAAGCAGGGGGTGGCATAGTGTATAATCAGGAGGGTAAGGTGCTGCTTATCAAACGAAACGGCAAGTGGGATTTGCCTAAAGGAAAGAAGGAAAAGGGCGAAAATATTGCCACTTGTGCACTGCGCGAAGTAGAGGAAGAAACGGGCGTAAAAAAGCTGCTCATACAGCGTTTTAGGACGATTACCTACCACATATTTAAACGCGATAAGCAGTACTTCTTAAAAGAAACTTATTGGTATGATATGACAACTACCTACAAGAAGAAATTAGTACCCCAAACGGAAGAAGGTATAGAAAAAGTATGCTGGAAAGATGAGGCTACCGCTAAAGAATTAGCAAAAAGCTCTTATAAGAATATACAGTTAGTATTTAGTCGTTAGGTGCGAGCCGCACGGGCGATTTTAGTGGCTAGTCGTTAGAATGTTAGTGGTTAGTCGCTAGTTGTTGTATTCTATATAAAACTTTTTAAAAATGAAAAACATTATTTCTTTTATTTGTCTTCTTTTAGGAGGCTCTACCCTTTGTGCACAAACACAATACACCGTAAAAGGTTTTGTGCATAATGCTTCGCTTGAAGGTATTGCTAATGTGGCTATCAGAGTATTGGATGCGGATACTAATGTAATAGTGAATGAACCTGTTACGGGAAACAATGGCCTTTTTAGCTTTTCGTCTGCTAAACGCAATCTGCGTATTTATATCGAGAGTACAGGCGATTACCTATCATATACCGGTGAGCCTTTTTTGCTGAATAAAAATATAGAGTTGCTCTCTATACCTCTCGCATCTTCTCTTACTTTGGAAGAGGTAGTGGTAACGGCTACAAAAAGGAAGTCCGCTGTGTATATGGAGCAAGGAAAAATAGTGTTTTCACCAAAAAATAGTCTTACTCATCAGCAAGGGACGGCTCTTGATGCACTGAAAAGCACTCCTAATGTGGTAGTGGACAATCAAAATCACCTGAGCATTGGCGGAAAAAGCAATGTGTTGGTTCTAATCAATGGCAAACCTACTTATATGCAGCCTGATGATTTGGCAAATTATCTAAAATCTATTCCTATTACACAAATTAAAAAGACAGAATTGCTACTCAATCCACCTGCTGAATACGAAGCGCAAGGAGGGGCTGGAGCAGTGAATATAGTACTCGATAAAAAGACAATAGAAGGGACATTCTTATCGCTGAACAATGGGGTATCGTATTGGTGGAATTTGCGACAAAACACTGAACTACAATTACAACACAGCGTGAAGAAAGGTATTTTGCATTTGGGGTACAATCACCAATTAGGACATTACGCAATGGATTACGGCAGCGAGCGCGTGCAAAACGGACTGCGCTACGAAAGTCCGACTGATGATACTGAGAAGCGCAAGACTATAGCAGGGCATATAGGCTATGATTATTGGCTTGACCAACACCACTCTTTAGGTGCACAACTGGCTGCTAACACGCTATTTGGAAAAGGAACGACCAGCACGACTACTCGCTTTTTCAACGCTTCTAATGTATTGGAAAAAACGCTATCGGGCTATAACGATTACTTTATGCAGAAAGCTAATCACTATAGCGCTAATGTTTATTATACTTTTAGTCCTTCGGATAATGAACGCTATCAGTTAGACATTGATTACGCTTTTTTTGATGGAGGCTCTGGCAATAGGCAACCCAACACCTATCGTTCGCCAGCAGGTGCGATACTTTCTCACGAAACCTACCTATCAGAAAACGATAGAAAAATACATATTTTGGCTACTTCTTTCCGTTCAGAATTACCCTTATGGGGCGGAAGCCTTACGGCAGGAGCTAAGTATTCGCAGGTATTTTCGGACAATAGTTTTCAGTTTTTTAGGCAATTGCCTACCTATAACCTCATAGATGTAAACCGCTCGAATGCTTTTGACTTCAAAGAGCGTATTTTTGCTGTATATGCCCAATATCACTACCCTATTACTGAACGTTTGAGTGCGGAGGTGGGCATACGCAATGAAACTACTTTTTCTAAAGGACAGTTATTGCCCGAAAAAGGGAGAGCTTCCACACCCCAAGAACACCAAAAGCACTATACTAATTTCTTTCCTACTCTTAATTTGCAATACCAATACAGCGATAACTTACAGCTATTTGCGGGTTATAGCACTCGCATCAACCGACCTGAATATCAAAATCTCAATCCGTTTGAATACCTTTTAGACGAACTATCGTATTGGAAAGGTAATCCGTTTTTATTGCCCGAAAAGATACAAAAAGCAACCTTTTCGGCTTCGTACAAAAAGACCTCTTTTACTATGGCTTATAGTTACTCTACCGACTTTTTTAGCAGTATCAATGAGCCTTTTCAAGCTAATAAAATCATTTCTATCCCTAAGAATATAGGCAAGCAGCACCATTTGCTCTTTTCGCTCTATCAAGAGCTAAATTGGGGCAATGGCTATCAGACGACTCTTACACCTAACCTCAGCTATATAGAGAACAAAGGGGCGGTAATAGAGGGGCGCACCTTGCACCTACACAGGTGGCAGTACAGCCTGACAATGCAAAATTACTTTCGCTTGCCTTACCAACTGAAAGGAGAGCTTACCGCCGTTTACAATTCGCGTAGATTGGCGGGTATCAATGAGATAGCTAAGTCTTCTGGCGGAATAGATATTGGTTTGCAACGTCTTTTCTTAAACGACCGCCTTACAGCTACTTTTAGCTTTACTGATATTTTTCACACCCAACGCTGGGATAGTGAGAGTCATTTGCCTAACTTAGACCTCTACGCATACGGTAATAGCGAAAGTCGGCAGGTGAAATTGAACATTACTTACCAATTTGGAAAAGCGAAAGAGGTACACACAAGCGAAGTAGAAGAGGTAGAGAGATTGTAATAATAAATAAACAACTAAAAAATGACAAAAGAAATACTAATAGTAGGAGTTGGTAGCTTTGCAGGAGGTGCCTTGCGCTATATACTCTCGGTAGGGCTTAGCAAGTTAGGACGCTTATGGGCTTTCCCCATAGGTATTATGGTAATAAACATACTAGGCTGCTTTTTGATAGGGGTATTGTATGGTTACTTCAAAAGCAAAGCTACTACAGACCCTGTATTGCCTTTGCTACTGATGACGGGCGTTTTAGGGGGCTTTACTACCTTTTCTACTTTTTCATTTGAAACCGTACAGCTGTTGCAACAAAACGAATTGCTAAAAGCAGTTTTTTACGTAGTAGGGAGTGTAGGATTGGGGGTAGCGGCGTGCTATTTGGGAATGAGACAATTTGGAAATTAGCAAATTAGGAAATTAGCAAATTTGAGGGGTAGATAGGGGGTAAAAGTTTTTCAAAAAAAGTTATCTCAGTTTTTGTTTATTAGACAAAAAGTATTATCTTTGTCCCAAATTCAAACAATATTTAAACAGCATTTAAAAAGATATAACATAAAAAACGACATATAGCGTTTCGCTTACAATTTTCCTATTATAGAAATACGACCAATTTTTCTGAAAATATCAAAAGGAAAAGAGTAGTGGAAATGCCTGCGGTTAAGCGTGGGCATTCCTTTTACCTTTTGATATTGCCTTTGGTCGGGCTTCTATAATGGGTGGTAAGGAATGGCTCACGTTTTTTATTAAACATAGTAATTAACTTTTAATAAATAAACCGTATGTCAGTATTAGAATTACACCCAGAATTAACCGAATATGTAGGTGAAAAATATGGTAAATGGATAATTCCATTTATTTTAAGACGCCCAAGGCTACTTTCTATAGGAGAAAGCCATTATCTTCCTGATGATAAATCCTATAGTGAAAAGGATTGGTATGAAAAATCTTCTGAAGCTTTAGGACTTTCCAAAGATGAAAAAGATTTTACTACAACAAGTAAAATCATTAACAATGATGTCATAAATTCTTCTGTAGCTAATCCTTCTCATAGTATATACAGATTTGTAGGAAATGCTTATAGTAAAAAGGGCTATAAAGAAGGTCTTAAAAATATAGTTTTTACCAACTACTATAAACGTCCAGCTGAGAAAAAAGGAGGTAGTATAAATAATACTAAACTTGATAATGATGTTGCTTTTGATGAACTTATGGCACTCATTAAAAGGAGAAAACCTGATATTATTTCTTTTCAAACTAAAAAAGGTGCTGAAAATTTCAGAAAAACAGCAATAGAAAGAAATAATCTTGAGGCTATAAAAATAGCTGAAAAAGCAGTTGTAACTTCACATCCTGCCTCTCCTCATCATCACAAGGATAAAGAAATTCTCCCTAAAGCATTAAAAGACTACTATCTAAAAGCTATCTGTTTTGCTTTTTTTAAAATGTCTATAATCCTTACCATCCTACTTCTCGCTTTTCTATTGTTTAGGAATTGCTCTTTTGAATCTCAACAAGAACCTACTGTCCAAACAGTTGTAGAAACTAAAGTAGCTGAACCTACGAAAGAAATTTGGAATACAGAGAAAGTGACAGCTGTAAAAAGCTCTTTAAACGGTTGTGAAACACTTACTAATGCTGCTAATTTTAAAACTGAATGGGAGAAAAATTTAGAAAATGCTAAAATCAATGAGGCAAAACAAATCGTTATTCCTTCTGTAGGAGTACTTTTTGAGTTAGGTTCATCTGTAGTAAGTGAGGAAGGCAGGAAGCTAATACAAGAGTTTGCAAGTGCTTATCTCCAGACTAATAAAGAAGTAACTGTACTAATAGAATCTTACACTTGTGATATTGGAACAGATGAAAACAATATGACTCTTTCAAATGATAGAGCTAATGTTATAAAAGCTGTATTAGAAAATATGGGAGTTACATCTGTTGAAGTAAAAAGTTATGGTGAAAGCACATACAATGATCTAAGCTGTAAAAGTAAAGAAGAGCACAGAAGAGGTAATATTTCTGTAAAATAACATTCTCAAAACAAAAACTCCCCTTGCAATCTTCTTTTGCAAGGGGAGTTTTTTTATAGGTAGTCGTAGTCATTATTTCTTTGGATTTTTGTAAAAATAAGCGGATTATTTCTTTGGATTTTTTTGAAAAATGCCGATTTATTTCTTTGGATAATTTTATTTTTTACTTATAACAAACTGACTTACAATGATTTTTGGCATAAGTTTTGCCTAAGGATTTATTAGGCAAAAAAAGCATTGCTCTACATCAATAAACATAAAACAATGAAGAGATTTTTATTAGGAATGGCTACGGCAGCGGTGGTGCTGTTAGTAGTTTATTTTTTCAAGGAGAAAAAAGAAGAAGAAGCGCGTTTGGAGGCTGATTCGGCACTTATACAAACGCAAATAGCCAATGTAAGTAAGTTGGTAGTAACGGAAGGACACTTCACTGAAGTCCTTTCATACGTAGATACTCAAAAATACTTTATGGATTGGTTTTCGTTTGACAAGCGCATCTTAACCATCGTAAATGCCGATGTAACGGTAGGCTATGACCTACATAAGATAGTTTTTGAAGTAAATGAGGAGCAGCGAAAAGTGATTATAAAATCATTGCCAGAAGCTGAGGTGAAGATTTATCCTAAAATGAAGTATTACGACATCACGCAAAGCCAAATAAACCCTTTTAAGGCGGAAGATGTACCCAAAATAGAGAAGAAAGTAAATGAAGTGCTCGAAAAGAAAATAGCTGCTTCTAGCCTAAAGAGCAATGCTCAAGACCGACTTATCTCTGAACTTTCTACTCTTATTTTTGCTACTCGTGCCGTAGGTTGGACTTTAGAATATAACAATACTCCTATAGACAATGAAGAGACAATTAAGAAATTAGCCAATTAGCCGATTTGTCGATTAGTAATAAAAAATGAGCCAATTAGTAAATGTGAAAATCACTAATTGGCTCATTTGCTTATCTGCTAATTGGCTTATTATATTTCGTGTTCGCCTTTGATATCTTTGTGTTCGTAATCGGCAATCATTAACTTTTCGTAGTCGGTTTTAATACCTTTACCAAAGCGTTTGCCTATATTGTCGAAAATCAAATACACTAAAGGTACTACAATAAGTGTAAGGAATAGAGAGGATAGAAGTCCACCGATGATTACAATTGCCAAACCTTTGTTCACCTCAGCACCTGCTCCATTAGCAATAGCAAGCGGAATCATACCTGCTACCATCGCAATAGTCGTCATCAAGATAGGGCGTAAACGGGCATGGTTTGCCTGTATTAATGCGGTTACTGTATCTTCTCCTTCCTGCTTGCGGTGGTTGGCAAAATCCACCAACATAATTGCGTTTTTAGCTACCAACCCGATAAGCATAATCATACCCAAAAGCGTAAAGATATTGAGTGACATATTGGCTAAGGCTAAAGCTATCAGTGCCCCAATAAACGACAATGGGATAGAGAATAATACCACAAACGGACGTGAGAAACTGTCGTACAGCACTACCATCACCATATATACTAATAAGATAGCCGCAAATAGCGATACGAATATGGTACCAAATCCTTCGTCTTGCATCTCTTGGTCACCTGCAAATACAAAGTGTACATTAGCAGGTTTCTGTAGGGTTTCTAGTTTTGTTTTCCATTCTGATACTACGGTACCTGTAGGGCGACCTACGGTTTGTGCTTGTACTGTTACTGAAGGCGACTTATCATAACGCTCTAACTGCGTAGGGCCTGATGCATAATTAATAGTAGCAAATTGGGAGAGTTTTATCTGTTGACCCATAGCGTTGATAAAGGTCATATTTTCTATATCATCTATTGATTGACGATTGCCCTCTTGGAATAGTATGTTGATATCATATTCAGAATCGCCAGTACGGAACTTACTATCATCATTACCATTAAACGCGGTACGCATAGTAGTACCTACTGTAGCTACATTTAGCCCTAATAAGGTCATCTTGTCGCGGTCTAACTCCACGTTTATTTCAGGGTTACCCGCTTCTGAAGTAAGTTTTATCTCTGTAGCTCCGTCAATAGTTTTAAGCAATCCGGCAGCCTTTTCAGCATACTGTTGGGCAGCTTCTACATTATC
Organism: Capnocytophaga sp. oral taxon 329 str. F0087; assembly: GCF_000213295.2. NCBI lineage: Bacteria > Pseudomonadati > Bacteroidota > Flavobacteriia > Flavobacteriales > Flavobacteriaceae > Capnocytophaga > Capnocytophaga sp. oral taxon 329. The sequence continues at coordinate 3,252 of NZ_KN389993.1, read as the reverse complement.
AGAAGTAACTACCAAAGCAATAGGCGCTTGTTCAGCTCCCATCATTCCGACAGGCACTGTCTTCACTTTAGCATCTACTAAATACTGACTGAGTTCTCGTTTTAGCTTAGCGGCTATCACGTTAGTAGATTCGCTACGTTCTTTCTTATCTATAAGGGTAAGCTGTATTTCTGACTTATAAGCGGTAGCTTGTGTGCTTCCCATACCGCTGGTAGACTGTCCTACAGTAGTAATCATACTTTCTACCAAAGGTTTATTGGTACCCTTTACTTTTAGATTGCGCAGATAATTTTCAGCTTTTTGTGTTATAAAGTTAGTCTGCTCTAAGGAAGCATCTTTATTAAGTTCAAACTGTACTAAAAACTTCCCTCTATCCATATTAGGCATAAATTCAGCCCCTATAAAGCCTGTAGGAATAAGAGAGCAAGAGCCTATAAAGAGGAAGAATACCAAAATGATTGTTTTCCATTTGTTAGCAAATACCCATACCAATAAGTCAGAGAAAAACTGCGTAAAGCGTTTGAGATAACTCTCAAAACCTATAGCTATCTTTCCTAATACCGAATTAGGATTAGCGTGCTCTAACTTACCAACACGTGAGTACAACCAAGGTACTACTGTAAACGACATTAGCAACGAAAGCATTGTAGCAATAGCCACCGTCATACAGAACTCGCGGACAATATTCACTACTATAGAGTTACCGATAGAAATAGGCACGAATACCACCACAATCACCAAAGTAATCGCCATAACCGTTAGTACGATTTCTTTTGAGCCATCGAAGGCTGCGCGGACTTTGTTCTTGCCCATTTCCATATGGCGGTGTATGTTCTCAAGCACTACAATAGCATCATCGACCAAAATACCTACCACCAACGAAAGAGCTACTAAGCTCATCAGGTTGAGGGTAAAGCCAAAGAAATACATACCTATAAAGGCAGCAATAAGTGAGGTAGGAATAGACACCATTACAATAAGAGCGTTGCGCAAACTGTGCAAGAAGAAGAACATCACAACAGCCACCAATACTATAGCTAAGACAAGGTCGAACATCACTGAATTAGCAGCATGTAGAGTAAACTCACTGGTATCTTCTGCCAATAACATCTTTACGCCTTCATTTTTATAAGTCTGCTCTATTTGTTCCATTTTCTTGCGTACTAACTCGCTTACCGATACCGCATTGGCATCAGTTTGTTTAAGCACTTGCAACAAAAGCGTATTTTCTTGGTCTATACGAGCTATTTTTTCAGCTTCTTCTTCAGTATCTTGCACATCAGCAACATCTGAAAGTCGTATCTCTACTCCATTTTGTGAAGCTAAGGTAAGATTACGCAGCTGCTCTACATCTTGAATTTTACCTAACAAACGTATAGAGGTACTATTTTCACGCGTTTTAATTTTACCCGCAGGAATTTCCATATTAGAAGCCGCAATGAGCTGTTGTACTTGCCCTATAGAAAGTCCATAACCTTCTAATTTTTTAGCGTCTACATTCACACGTATTTCACGCTTACGCCCCCCGATGATATTCACTTGTGCAACCCCTGGTACACGCGAAAGCTCAGGTTGTATCTTCTTATCTACTAAATCGTAAAGCTCTTGAGAAGAGAGTTTAGAAGTTACCCCAATAGAAACGATAGGCAAATCAGAAAGAGAGAATTTGCTAAGTGAAGGTTCTTTAGCATCAGTAGGCAAATTAGCTCGGATAGCGTTAATCTTTCGCTGTGCCTCATTGAGGGTGTTATCTACATTGGCATCATTGGTAAGCTGTACTACCACCACTGAAAGACTCTCATACGAATACGACTGTATCTTCTTGATATTCTCTAAAGCAGATACCCCATCTTCAATCTTTTTAGTAACTGTACTCTCAATTTCAGAAGGTGAAGCACCAGGATAAATAGTAGAGATAGTTACCACATTCACTTCAAACTTAGGGATAAGTTCGTAGTTCAATAGTTTATAAGAATAAAAGCCTCCTAATAATAATAAGGAAAGCATTACAATCAGCACACTAGGGCGCTTGATAGAAAGTTTAATTAAGTCCATTTGTTATTCTTTGTAAATCGAGTGCAAAGGTAGTATAAAAAACTTAATAAACAAAAAAAGTTTCCTAATATCAAAATAAAAAACTACCTGAGAAGCTATAAGTATATTACTTCTCAGGCAGTTATTTTTAGATAAAAATCTTATAACCAATTATTTAGCAGGGATATTCTTCAGTATTGATAATAAGAATTTCCAGAATTTCTGTACTGATGCTATATTTACTCTTTCAGCAGGTGAGTGTGCTCCTTTAATAGTAGGACCAAAACTTACCATCTCCATAGTAGGATAGTTAGTACCAAGTATACCACATTCTAAACCTGCGTGGCAAGCTACTACTTGTGGAGTTTCGCCAAAAAGGGTTTCGTATTGCTCTTTTACTATTTTGAGTATCTCAGCATCTACTTTAGGTTCCCAACCAGGGTAGCTACCTGTATACTCTACTTCAAAACCTGCTAACTCAAATGCGGCTCTAATGGTATCTGCTAAGTCATTCTTAGAAGTCTCTGAAGCCGAGCGAGTGAGACAGTAAACATTTATCTCGCCATTCTTTAGCTCAACTCTTGCTATGTTATTGCTTGTCTCCACAAGATCTGCAATACTTTGACTCATCTTGTATACGCCATTGAAGGCTGCATAAATAGCCCTTAGCACATCTCCTTGTTCTTCTATTTCCATTACTCTCTCAGGCAGAGTTGTAGGTGAAAGCAACACATCAAGAGTAGGTTCAGTAACTGCATATTCGTGTTGTAAATCGCGAGTAAGTTGTGCTATTTCTTTCTCGAAGGCTTCTTTTTCGTTTTTATCTACAGTGATAATCGCTACACTCTCACGCGGAATAGCATTCCTAAGACCACCTCCATTTATCTCTGCTATATGTAGGTCAAACTTCTCTGAACAAGTAAATAACAGTCTGTTCATCAATTTATTAGCATTGGCATAGCCTTTGTGAATGTCCATACCACTATGCCCTCCGTGTAGTCCTTTCACTGATAAGGTATAAGCTACAGCTTCTGTAGGAGTAGGTATAGTATCATACTCTCTGAAGGCTGATACATCCACCCCACCAGCGCATCCTATATCTATCTCGTCATCTTCTTCAGTGTCTAAGTTCAGCAAGTAAGCTCCTGACAATAAGCCTCCTTTCAAACCTTTAGCGCCTGTCATACCTGTTTCCTCATCAATAGTAAAAAGAGCTTC
>NZ_KN389992.1:50221-54666 GCF_000213295.2 Capnocytophaga sp. oral taxon 329 str. F0087 | reverse complement strand
TAAAAATCAAGGAAACGTTAACTTATTGAATAACAATCAGCAAAATTAAAAGTTACCTTTATGAATTGAATCTGCCTATGGGAGAAAAAATTCTGTTAGTATTTTGTTTTGAACTAATAATATACTATCTTTGCAAGAAAAAAAATAACTTATAGACACAATCAGAATAAAGTTTAATAATGCTGCAGACTTTTACATATTTGAACCACTCTTTAAACGTTTTAATGTAACGGTTTATAACGATACAAAAGACATTAAGGGCAAGTTGAACCTCTAAAAGGGTATGGTTAAGTTCTTTCTGCATATGGACACTATGAGTAATTTTTGGCTACAGAATATTAATATAATGGGACAAGTGTGAGGAATGAGAGGGCTGTGAGTGGTGAGACTGGTGAGACTGATGAGACAAGTGGGACGAGTGAGACTGGTGGGAGGAATGAGAAGGCTGGGAAGGCTGGGAAGGCTGGGATTGGGAGACAAGTGGGACGAATGGGACAGGAGGGAGTGGTGAAAGGGAATAGGTTTTTGGGAATGAGGTTATGACCTTATTCTTATTTTTTTCCTGTTAAAAAATAATACCCTTTGTATGAGCTAATTGCATTATTTTTTGTAGTTTTGCTTTTTAAATTCTATTTTCTTTCTAAAAACTTACTATGAACAAAGATGATTTACAGCTAAAATGGGACGCGCTACCTGCCAATAATCTGATGCGGCAGTGGCAAATGCAAATAGCCGAGATTACCGAGCAGTCGGTTACCCTCTCTATGCCCGTAACCGACCAAGTAACGCAAGTAGATGGCGTGCTACACGGCGGGGCTACTCTTGCGCTGGCTGAAACGGCTGGCAGTATAGCTGCCTTTTTGCTATGTCGGAAAGGGGAGGAACAAATACGCGGTATAGAACTGAGTGCCAACCACCTACGCCCTGGTAAAGTAGGCGACACTCTCTACGCTAAAGCCGTGTGCCTAAACGCTGGACGTACCCTACAACTCTGGGATATAAAGGTGACAAACCAAGAAGAAAAACTGATTTCGTACTGCAAATTTACAACGATTAGTCGTTAGTGGTTAGTCGCTAGTCGTTAGAAAGCGACCTAAAGACTAAGGAGTAACGAACTAACCACTAAAGACTAACAGCTAACGACTAAGGACTAAGGACTAAAAACTAACGACTAAGGACTAAAAACTAAAAATATGGCTCAATTTATTAAACTCTACAACGAAAATCCTAACGAAAAGGAGATTGCTAAGATAGTGGAAGTACTGCGCAATGGTGGTCTTATCATCTATCCTACAGATACTGTGTATGGCTTAGGGTGCGATATTACCAACACCAAAGCCCTCGAAAAGATAGCGCGCATAAAAGGAGTAAAACTCGAAAAAGCGAACTTCTCATTCGTTTGTTCTGACCTAAAGAACCTATCAGATTACGTAAAACAGATAGACAGCAGTACCTTTAAACTGCTAAAACGCGCTTTGCCAGGGGCTTATACTTTTATAATGCAGGGCAATAACAACCTGCCTAAAGACTTTAAGAAGAAAAAAACGGTTGGGATACGCGTGCCCGACAACCTGATAGCTCGCACCATAGTAGAGCGCTTGGGCAACCCTATAGTATCGACTTCTATCTACGATGAAGACGATGTGATAGAATACACTACCGACCCCGAACTCATTTTCGAGAAATGGCAAAACCTTGTAGATATAGTAATCGACGGTGGATATGGTGATAATACCGCCTCTACGGTCATTGACCTATCGGGTGATGAACCAGTGGTTATACGCGAGGGGAAAGGAGACGTTGATATTATTAGTCGCTAGTAATTAGTCGTTAGTCGTTAGTCGTTAGAAGGCGACTCTATTCTAACGACTAACAGCTAACAACTAGCGACTAACTCACTAACGACTAAAGATTAATATAGCTTTTTAGCGCTTCGATATATTCTTCAAAAGCTGAAAGTCCCTTAGGGGTAAGCTGGGCTTCAGTATTAGGGTAATTTTCTTTGAACGTTTTTTTGATACTGATATAGCCCGCTGCTTCTAACTTCTGAATTTGTACCGAAATATTGCCCGAAGTGGCTTTGGTAACTTCTTTAATACGAGCAAAGTCGGCTTTTTCTTCTGAAACCAATAGCGAAATGATAGCCAAACGCAATTGCGAATGCAAAATGGGATTTAAATCAGCAAACATTACTTCTCTTTTTATATTCATTATGAAATTGAATACCAGGTACTAAGAACAATAGGGCTGCTAATACTACACATACCAAAGGCAAATAGATTTCACAACTAAATGGTACAAATATAGCTGCATAAATTAACAACAAAGCTACTAAGGATGTGGCTATCCAGAGTTTCATTTTCATTTGCAATGCCATTGCTAAAGCTACAAAAGCAAATGGCAAATAAATGACCAAAATCGCTATTTGAAATTTGCCAAAAGGACTGAAAGGTACTAGAAAAGCAAAAATTGCATTAATGCCTGCTACTGCCCATATCCAATCTAACCAATCGGCGTAATTTTTTTGTGTAGCAACTTTCTTTTCTTTGTACTTGATAATGAGGTTGACCACAAAACCAAGAGGCATCACTACTCCCCATACCCAACCTGATTGTTTGGGATAATAGTTGGCAATGAGCATTGCAAACTGCACTGTACCTGCAAGCATAATGAGCACACTCCAAAAGATAAGGAAGAAACCGTTTTCTTCGTACTTTTGTTTTCGTTGATTGATGACAGATTGAATGATTTTCAAGCTGTCGGCTACTTGTAATTCCATAGTTTTAAAATATTTAATGTTATAAATTCGCTGCAAATATAAGTTAGTTTATAATATAAACCAAATTTTTAGCAAACTTTTTTTGTAACCTCCTTCTTACTTCCTCCAAAATGGGAACAGAAAGTCATACTATTACACTTAAAAATCAGCTACTTACAAAATTATTGTTACATCTATCACAAAAAAGATAGTTCGTTATTTTGTTTTTCGATTTTAAAACCCTACTTTTGTCGCCGTTGAATATAAATCATAAATCGTATGTCAGAACAAGTAATAAATAAACCCACCCCCATCAATGAGGAAGTAGTGTGGGATAAAACCAAAACTATCATCAGTACTACTGATAGATTTGGCAATATCACTGACGTAAACCAAACGTTTATAGATGTTTGTGGTTATTCAGCAAGTGAATTGTTAGGAAAACCCCACAATATTATCCGTCACCCTGATATGCCTAAAATAGTATTTAAGGTAACGTGGGACAATATTTTGGCAGGGCGCAACTTTCACGCTATTATAAAGAACTTAGCCAAATCGGGTCGGTATTACTGGGTAATTACTGACTTTGAGGTAGGACGCAATATTATGGGCGAGGTGGTAACTATTATGGCACGCCGCCGTGCTGTGCCCCAGCACGTAATCACTGACCATATAGAGCCGCTATACCAAACGCTCCTAAAATTGGAGAAAATTGGTGGTATGGAGCTTAGTAACCGCTATTTCAAAGGTTTTTTAGAAAAACAAGGCAAATCGTACATTGAGTATGTTATGGATATACTTGATGACTCTAAACGCGAAATACGCTTCGAGCCAGTAAATACACACACTGATACCGAAAGTACTTTAGGCGATTACGAAATATCTGATGATATCTTTAGTGAAGATCACAAAGAAGAAAATATACTACAGCGCAAAAGTTTCTTTGCTAAATTGTTTTCAACAAATTAAATTCCTAAAGAGACAAACTAAAAAGGGCTATCCTAATTGTAGGATAGCCCTTTTTAGTTCTGATTTTAGCTTTTATGCTTTTTTGTAATCTTTGTTCTCAGCAGCTTTTAGCTTAGCCGATAATTCCATAGAGATAGCAGAACGCTCAAACATTATTTTGCCTGAAAGCGTTTCGATAACACAAGTATCGTCAGTAAGTTCTACTATACGTCCGTGTACACCACCTTTAGTTATTACCTTATCGCCTTTCTTCATATTTTGTATGAAGTTCTTTTCTTGCTTTTGTCGCTTCATCTGAGGGCGAATCATCAAAAAGTACAGCACCACGAACATCAGTATAAAGGGTGCTAATTGATTTAATGTTTGCATTATTTATATATTTAGTTATTAAAATTAGCTGTTGTAAGGCAAAATACGCTCCCTTACTAAAGGAGACCGCGCCCTATTTTCTTTATAAGCTCTTTTTCTTCAAGCTCTTTGTGTATCACATTGAGTATTCCGTTAATAAATAAGCTACTCTTCGGGGTAGAATATTCTTTAGAGAGCTCTAAATACTCGTTTATCGTTACTTTTATCGGAATACTTGGGAAGTAAAGCAGCTCGCATACCGCCATCTTCAGCAGTATATTATCGAGTACCGCTACACGCTCTTTATCCCAGTTGGTAAGTTTATCATCTATAAAATTCTTTAGTTTATTGTCATTCAGCACTGTCTTCT
>NZ_KN389992.1:30441-50196 GCF_000213295.2 Capnocytophaga sp. oral taxon 329 str. F0087 | reverse complement strand
TCTAAATAGGTCTGACAGAAATAGTTTTTCGTCGTCAGTATTATAAAGAGTGGGCGTAAAATATTTTTCAGGAGGGTTAGGACGCAAATTCTTAAATAATTTGACAATAAAAGTATTGACAATAGGGTAATCATCTACCCAAGTGAGGTTATGGTCTTCAATAAACTCATAAAAATCATCGTCAGGAGCTATAATTTCCTCGAAAATAGTTACCACAAAGTCTCTATCAGTAGCAAAAGAAGTTTCTTTGCCAGCATATTCTTTGTAATAATCACTTTCTAATATCGCCTTATAGAAGTTATTGACGTATTCGTAATGAAGATCAAAGAGATTCATTTGGGCAGTTTCTATTGCTTTTTGCAGTGATTCATTTTGGCTAATGAGGGTAAGAAACTCATTATTAGCGATTAGCTGGTGCTGCTTAGTATCGGCAGGAGTCGCTAAATATTTTTTCTGAGCTACCTCGCTTTGTTTGATAGCATAGGCGTGTAGCTCGGTGAGGAGCGATAGATGAAGAAGATATAGGTCGTACATCTCATTAGCACTATTTTCTAAGTACTTTACTTCTTTGTCTAAGTCTTGACTTTGGCTTTGCTGCATTGCATAAACCGACTGCATCACTTTAGCCCTAATATGTCGTCTTGTAAGCATAATTTTATAAGAACCTCTTTTACTTGTTTTTGAGGGTGCAAAAGTAGTAAAAAAGCTGCAATAAGCCAAGAAAAAGGGGTAAAAAACACTATTAAATGTTAATTTTTTGCCAAATTTGTTTTTTTTAGGGCTAAAGATTTGCTATGAATAAATATATTAGTACCTTTGTGCCAATTAACTTTATTTAAAGAGTTATCTTATGAACAAAACAGAATTAATTGATGCAATCGCTGCTGAGGCAGGATTATCAAAAGTGGATGCCAAAAAGGCTGTAGAAGCGTTTTTCTCAAGTGTTGAAAAAGCTCTAACTAATGGAGACAAAGTGTCTATCGTAGGTTTTGGTGCTTGGTCAGTAGCTGAGAAAGAAGCAAGAGATGCAAGAAACCCACGTACAGGAGAAGTTATTAAAGTACCTGCTAAGAAAGTTGTGAAATTTAAAGCAGGAACTGAATTGGCAGACGCTGTAAACAAGTAATTGCTCGAAAAAAAAAGCCTCTTTGTGATGATAAAGAGGCTCTTTTTTTTCAGAGATGAAAGACAAAAACCAAATAGACTGACCATATGAAAAAGAAAAAAATAGTAGTACTTACTGGCGCAGGAATTAGTGCTGAAAGTGGGGTGAAGACTTTCCGCGATGCCGATGGACTATGGGAAGGGCACGATGTAGAGCAGGTGGCTACTCCCTACGGCTTTCAGAAGAACCCTGAGTTAGTATTAAACTTCTACAATGGTTTGCGCAAACAGCTGAAAAGCGTACAGCCCAATGCTGCCCACTTGCTATTAGCTGAACTGCAAAAAGACTATGAAGTAGTGGTTATCACCCAAAATGTAGACGACCTACACGAGCGCGCCGGTAGCAAAAATATCATTCACCTACACGGCGAACTTCTGAAAATGCGCAGTGCTGACGACCCGAACGAAATATACGATTGTACTGGCGACATAAAGGTAGGCGATTTGACCCCCACAGGTGTCCAGCTACGCCCTCACATTGTATGGTTTGGCGAAGATGTGCCCCTGATAGTGAAAGCCGCTGAAGAGGTAGAAAGTGCTGATATAGTGCTGGTTATAGGCACTTCGCTACAAGTATATCCGGCAGCTGGACTAATGAATTGTGCTGAAGACAACGTACCTATTTATTATATAGACCCACGCCCCTCTATCAGCAGCAAAGGTAGGCTAACAGTTATAGCCGAAAAGGCATCAACTGGTGTAGCTAAAGCTATAGCATTAATCAAAGAAAAAGAGAACAATGAGTAATTTTCCTAAATTTATATTGGGCGATAATACTGATATGCCCGATGCCATGTTTGTGGTACACCTTGAGTACCCACGTTTTGTACTAAACTTAGATACCGATGAGGTAGAATGGTTAGAAGAGTTTGAAGAAGAAGATACTAAAGAATTAGAAGCTGAAAGCGAAAACCTAATAGCTGAAGCCTTTAATTTCTACGAGCGCGAGGTTGCCCGTATAGAAGAAGATAATTATTAAACTATGAAACAACTCATCGAACAGATAAAAGCCAAACAATCGCTACTATGCGTAGGGTTGGACACTGATATTACCAAAATACCGCGCCATTTGTTAGCCGAAGAAGACCCTCTTTTTGCCTTCAACAAGGCTATTATAGAGGCTACACACCCTTTTGCGGTAGCTTATAAGCCCAATGTGGCTTTTTATGAGGCTCACGGCGAAAAAGGGTGGCGCTCATTAAAGAAAACCATTGACTATCTAAATACTTTTCACCCTGAAATTTTCACCATAGCCGATGCCAAACGCGGCGATATAGGCAATACTGCTACGATGTATGCCAAAGCTTTCTTTGAAGATATGCAGTTCGACAGCGTGACTGTCGCTCCTTATATGGGGCGCGACTCGGTTGAACCCTTTTTGGCTTTTGAAAATAAAAGCACCATACTGCTCGCCCTAACCTCTAATGAAGGGGCTTTCGACTTTCAAACCCAAGAGATAGAGGGTGAAGCGCTTTATAAGAAAGTGTTGCGCACCTCGCTTAACTGGAAAAACAGTCAGCAACTAATGTATGTAGTAGGGGCTACCAAAGCCGAATATCTGAAAGAAATACGGCAGATAGTGCCTAACCACTTTTTATTAGTACCAGGGGTAGGCGCACAAGGAGGCAGCTTAGAAGAAGTATGTCGCTATGGACTAAATGACCAATACGGACTGCTGATTAACTCATCGCGCGGCATTATCTACGCCTCTAAAGGAGAAGATTTTGCCATCGTAGCAGCTGAAAAAGCCCAAGAATTGCAGGAAGAAATGAAGAAGTTAATGACAAACATTTACTAACTTTCTAAATTACTAATTGATATGATTACACTTCTAACGAAAGAAATGATTACTAAGGAAATAGAGCAAGATGCGCATCGCCTATTTTCGATGCTGAGCAGGCGCTACCAACGAGCACTTTCTGAACTCTTTGAAGACGAAAATACCGCTCCATATGTAGTTGGCTATATAGAAGACGGCAGGCTGCACGGTATGGCCTCAATGGCTGTCTACAAAGTGATTTCGGGCTACAAGGGCTGGATAGAAGATGTGGTAGTAGACGAGTTTGCACGTGGTAAGAAAATAGGCACCCAACTGATACAAACCCTTATTAGCAAAGGGAGAGAATTAGGCTTGGGCGAGATTCTTTTATTCACCGCCCCTACTAATGAAGCCGCCATACGACTATATGAAAATGAGGGATTTAAGCGCAAAGGGACAGAGGTATTTGTGAATGCTCTGAAAGAAATGTACCCTCCTGTGGTTTGATATTAGCGATTTCTTCGTATTTTTGCCCCCTCATAAAAAAGAAGACTTCAATACTATGGAATTAGTTCACAAGAATCTGGTATTGCCCAACAATGGCAAAAAACTGCTATTGCACACTTGCTGTGCGCCTTGCTCGGGCTCCATTATACTATCAATTCAGGGTTCGGGGATAGACTTTACTATCTTCTTTTATAACCCTAACATTCACCCTAAAAAGGAATACGAAATACGCAAAGACGAGAATATCCGCTTTGCCGAAAAGTGCGGTGTACCTATTGTAGATGCCGAATACGACACCGATAATTGGTATGCTCGTGCTAAAGGTATGGAGTTTGAGCCTGAGCGCGGCAGCCGCTGTGCAATGTGCTTTGATATGCGTATGGAGCGCACCGCCCTATATGCTCACGAAAATGGCTTTGATACCATTGCTACCTCGTTAGGCATCTCGCGTTGGAAAGACCTCAACCAAGTGAACGAAGCAGGCAAAAATGCAGCCAGCAAGTACGAGGGTCTTACCTATTGGGACTACAATTGGCGCAAAAACGGTGGTTCTGCCTGCAATATGGAAATCTGCAAAAGCGAGAAGTTCTACCAACAAGAGTACTGTGGTTGTGCTTTCTCTTTGCGCGATGCTAACAAATGGCGCGTAGAAAACGGAAGAGAGAAAATACGCATAGGTGAAAAATACTACGGAAATTAGCTAATTTGCCAATATGATTACAGCACAAGAATTTTCAGAAGGTAAGATATTGCTCATAGATAAACCCCTGCAATGGTCATCATTTCAGGCAGTAAACAAAATAAAATGGGCAATACTCAAGCACTATAAACTAAAGAAAATAAAAATAGGGCACGCAGGTACTTTAGACCCGCTTGCCTCTGGCTTATTGGTAATATGTACTGGCAAATATACTAAGAAAATAACCGAAATACAAGACGCTCCTAAAACCTATACTGGCACTATTACTCTAGGGGCTTCTACCCCTTCATTTGATATGGAAACCGAAGTAGATGCCCTCTACCCTACTGACCATATCACCCCTGCTCTCATAGAACAAGTAAGACAACAGTTTTTAGGCGAACAAGTGCAAGTGCCTCCCGTGTTTTCAGCTATCAAAAAAGACGGTAAGCGTTTATACGAGTTCGCTCGTGAGGGCGAAGCCATAGAAGTACCCTCACGCCAAATTTTCATTTACAAGTTCGATATAGACACTACTGATTTTCCTCTATTACATTTTGAAGTACAATGCAGCAAGGGTACCTATATACGTTCTTTAGCTAATGATTTTGGCAAAGCGCTGCAATCAGCGGGTTATCTGTCAGCTCTCAGACGCACCCAAATAGGCAACTATACTGTAGCAGAAGCTCTTACCCCCGATGATTTTGTAGCAACCCATATACCCGACCTTAGAAAACCGATTATCCTAACTACTATCATCGAGCAATTTCCCTTGCAAAAATCGGTGAATGATGTATACGGAGAACATCGCAGACAACACACCAAGCCTACCAAAAAAGCCATAGATGTAAGAGCTATTTTGGGAAGAAACGAAAAGAAAAAAAGCAGTGCTATCAGTAGAGAGTTTAGGGCTTTTGCTCGTATGTTTACCCCTACCGATAAGGCTATCTCGCTTACCTTGCTCGTGCTCTTTGTTACAGTCATTACCCTATTGGCTCTACAACTCAATGGGCAGCCTAAAGAAATAATGATAGAGGTAACAACTGCTCCTGAAGAGGTTATCGCTCCTCTCCTACCCGATGCACCTCTTCCTACGACCACTGACGAAGCCGCTACAGCTAAAAGTGCTCTCACTACCAACGCCTACAACCAAGCCGACCCACAACTAAAGCATAGTGCTGACATCAAAACATTAGATGAGATAATGGCAGAACGCACCGCTCAAGAGATGGCAAGCGTCAAAGAGGCTTTAGTAACAGGCAATACCCCTACCGACTTGGCAGTAGTACCACAGCCATCGCAACAGCCTAATTCTTCTTTGGCTGTAACCGATAAAGCTAACAAACATACCTTAGTGAAATACGCCCTTGCAGGTAGAAACGGCACTATACCTAATCCTGTATTTACCTGCGAGCAAGACGGACAAGTGGTGGTCATCATCACGGTAAACGAGGCTGGACGAGTAACTAAGACTGCTATTGATAAAAAATCCTCTACTACCACCGATGATTGCTTAATAGAAAACTCATTGCGCTACGCCGTTCAAGCTAAGTTTGACGCAGCTCCCAATAAGAAAGAACAAATAGGAACTATTACTTACATATTTCAAGAAAAGAGATGAATATGATGACACCTACACGCCAACTTTTACTGCTTGCCGCCCTTCTATTAGGACTTTCCTCTTGCAAGCACAACGCTACTACTACTCCACAAGACGCTTTCAGTATAGATATTTCGCCTAAAAAGAAAGAATACCACTTAGGCGACACCCTACAGATAAGCATTCGTCACCCGCGTTTTGAGGGCAGTGTACAGCAGACTTCGTACCAGATACACCAACAGCCTGTAACTACTTTAGGTGATAAGATAGTATTAGAAAACCTACTCTTAGGCAAACAGTTCCTAAGTGTAAGCGTACAGACTAATGACGGCAAGCAATACACCGTAAAAAAGCCTCTTTTAATACTCGCCCAGCACGCCCCTAAGCTCCTTAGTTATAGAATACTAAATGAATACCCGCACAACAAAGAAGCCTACACTCAAGGATTAGAGTTTATAGGCGATACTTTGGTAGAAAGCACAGGACAATACAAACAATCTTCTATACGAAAATGGAATCCTTTTACAGGAGAGATATACCAGAATGTACCCCTACAGCCTATTTATTTCGGCGAAGGGTCTACGGTTTTCAGAGGGAAGATATTGCAACTAACGTGGCGCGAGAATATCGGGTTTGTATATGACCAACAGCTAAAAGTATTAAAGACCTTTGCTTACGGAAAGAGCAAAGAGGGCTGGGGGCTTTGCCACAACGGCACCGACAAGCTCTACAAGAGTGATGGTACCGAGAAGATATGGTTACTGCACCCAGAGACTTTTGCTGAAATAGATAGTTTGCAACTCTGTACAGACAAGTCGCTGTATACATATGCTAATGAATTAGAGTTCGCTAATGGGAAGATTTATGCCAATACTTTCCTAAAGGACGGCATTATGATTATAAACCCTGAAAATGGAGCCATAGAAGGCGTAGTGGATGTACGCGGACTTAAAGACAAAGTAGAGAAAACCCCTGATGTAGACGTACTAAACGGCATCGCTTATCACCCTATACGACATACATTCTTCATTACAGGTAAGAACTGGAGTAAAATATTCGAAGTAGTATTCCTACCTAACGACTAAAGGCTAACTCCTAACGACTATATTACTTCGCCCGTTGCCCTCCTTCTCAACTACTACCTTTACGGCTATGCGCTCTACCATCTCTTGTACGTGCGAGATAACCCCTACTTTCTTCCCTTGATTCTGAAGACTCTCTAAAGCATCTAAAGCTACCGACAACGTATCGGCATCTAAAGAGCCAAAACCTTCATCTATAAACAAAGTCTCGACATTCATCTTGGTAGACGACAAAGACGAAAGCGCTAAAGCCAAAGCTAACGACACCAAAAACGATTCCCCCCCTGAAAGCGAATACACCGAGCGTACCTCTGCTGCCATATCATTATCGAGCACCTGCAAACTCAACGAGTTAGGTATGCGCGATAAAGTATAGCGCCTATTAAGGTACTTCATCTGCACATTGGCGTACTGCAGCAGTACATCGAGGGTGTACTCTTGTGCATACCGCCTAAAGAGTCCCCCTGAATGACTGCCTATCAGGCTGTTGAGTTTATCCCATTGGGTAACTACTTCTCGTTTCTCCTTCTCTTTTCGCTGTAAATCAGCAGCTATATGATGTTGCTGCTCATCGGTGAGCAAGCGCGATTTTTGTGCTATCACCTGCTGCTGTAGCGGTTCTTCTGCCGCCATCTTTTCCTCACGTATCTTTATAGTTTCCTCTTCAGAAAGAGATAGCGGACGTTTATCCTTTAGTGCCTCTAATTGCTGTTGTTTTTCTTTAGAAAGCGTGTCGTATTTGGCTATACGCTCTTCAAGCGACTGCTGGGCTGCCCGCTCAGACTGCAACCACTCGTGGCTGCGATTAGCCCATTCTATCTTATGTGCGTGGAGGTACGCCTGCTGCTCAGGGTAGTAGGTCGCTATCCAACTCTCTACCTTTTCGGTAGCTTCAGCAATGCGCTCTCTACTATGCTGTTGCCGTTCTGCGAGTGACTCTACCGTCTTATCATTAGCCGTTACTTTTAGCAAAAGGGAGTTGTAGAGGTCTTGCGCTGCTTCGTAACGCGCTTTAGCCGCAGCAAGTATCCCTTGCAAGGTCGCTTCTACCTTAGCAGCCTCTTCCCCCTCTAATAGAGATTGACGTTCAGCCTTAAGTGCTTCATATTGTGTTGTATCCGTCTGTAGGGTAGTCTGTAGTTGCGTAAGTTGGCTCTCTAAAGCAGCCACTTCAGTAGCGAGAGACGATTGTTCTTGATAAAGCAATTGCAGCCGTTCAACTGCCTTTTGTAAGTGCGCTTCTTGCTGAGTGTACTCCGTTTTAGCCTTTGTTACTTTTGCTGAAAAAGCGGCAGTATCCTCTTTCCAGAGCCGTAGCATAGCTTCCGAAAGCTGCAAAGTACCGAGCTGCTTCAGTTGTCCTTGTTCTTGTTTCTGATACTCCTCTCTCTGTGCTGCAAGATTTTCTTTTTGTGTAGTAAAATCCTTTAGGCGATTAAGCTGCTCAAAAAGCGTTTCACTTTCCGCCAAATGCTCTTGTGTATCATTACAACACTGCTCAAGGTACGCCTGTAACCCTTCCGCAGGATAAGTGCTATAAAAAGCCGACTGCTGCAACTGACTTTGTGCTTCGGTTACAAGCTGATGATAATGCGTCTGTTGCTCCTGCGCCTCGGCTATGCGCTCAAGGGTAGCTTGCTGCGTTGCCTCTTTCTGCGCTATCGACTTAGAGAGGCTAGCCAAATGCTGCTGCACTGCCTCCCATTCTTGTTTCACCGTATCGACCAGCTGCTCAGAAATAGCTTTATGTGCACTAGGGTGGTGTAGCGACCCACAGAGCGGACACGCCTCTCCCTCTACCAACCTCTCACGCAATAAGCCTATATTTTGCGAGTTCTCCTCACGAGTACGCTCATATATACGCTCCGCCGTTTTACACTCAATTTGCGCGTCAGAAAGCTGTTTTTGCAAATCAGTAAGGGCAGCCACTGATACTGCTACCTGTTGTTCTCCCTCAGCAATAAGCGCTTCCGAAGCCTCTTTCTGAGTAGTATAGGTCTGAATATGCTGTGCCAAAAGCCTATCCGCCTGATAGACTTGCAGCTGGTTTCGGTAGTCTTTTTGCTGTTGCAATAACTCTTCAAGGGTAAAAGTCGCTTCTTTGAGCGGAAGTGCCTCATATTGAACCTCTAAAGCAGCTGTTTTATTAGCATTTTCAGCCATAAGCCTCGAGAGTTGTTCCTTTTCTACAGCCAATGCCTGCAACCATTGATAGTTGTCTCTGAGCAACTTATAAGCCGCATTTTCATTTAGCCACGCTTGTCGTTCTTGCTTGTACTGCTCGCCTTTTGTTATACTTTGCCCCTTAGCCAAAAGCTCTTTTTGTTTATCCTGCAACTGTTGCATCTGGACTTGCTGTTGCGCTTGTCTCTCGGTTAGCAGTCGTTG
Organism: Capnocytophaga sp. oral taxon 329 str. F0087; assembly: GCF_000213295.2. Classification (NCBI taxonomy): domain Bacteria; kingdom Pseudomonadati; phylum Bacteroidota; class Flavobacteriia; order Flavobacteriales; family Flavobacteriaceae; genus Capnocytophaga; species Capnocytophaga sp. oral taxon 329. Next base: position 41,017 of record NZ_KN389992.1, on the reverse strand, counting down.
TGCTTCAGCCAAACGCACCTCCAACGCCTTTGCCTTGTCGATAGCTGGCTTAGCAGTCTCATACACCGACTGAGCAGCCGTGAGTTCTTTGGCTGCTGTAGATTTCTCAACCTCTGCTGCTGCTTTGTCTGTAGCCAAGCGTTGCTGTTCGCTCTGAGCGGCTTGCAATTGCTGCACGGCAAGCTGTAGTTGTGCTTCCTCCCGCTGTTGCAGCAGAATATCTGCTTTTACCGCCTGAAGCTGCTCAATAATAGATAGTTGAGAGAAACGATCAGCTTGTGCGTTCCTCTCCCCTATGGCCTTTTCTCTCTCAGCCATAGCCTGCTGATACCCATCTGAAAGCGAATGATAATCAGCGTACCACTGCTGTTGTGCTTTTAGTGTATCGAGTTCCTCCTGAAGCGCCTTAAGTTGTTGGCTATCAGCAGCCAATTGCTTTTCTATCGCCTCTCGGTCGGCAGACGATAAAAAACTAAGCTGTGCCAGCTGTCGCTCTAAAAGCTCAAGCTCAGTGCGGTGCTGCTTGCTAAGTTCGTATACCTTCATAGAAATCTGACTGTATATCTCGGTACCTGTTAGCTTTTCTAATATATCCGAACGCTTATCGTCATTAGCTTTCAGAAAGGAAGTAAAATCGCCTTGTGCTAAAATAACCGACTTGGTAAACTCGTCAAACGAAAGACCTATCAGCTCCCTTATCTTCTCTAAAACAAGGGTTTTTCTATTCTCAGCAAACACCTCATTATCAGTCAGATTAGTAAGCTGTATTGTTTCCTGTTGAAGATTTCCTTGCTGCTTACCCCTTGCCCTACGCACCTGCCACTCGGCCTCATAATGCTTAGCATCAGCCGCCTGAAAAACCACCTTGGCATAGCCATTAGTAGCCCCTTTGCGGAGGAGGTTTCTAACGTTATTAACCTGCACTTCGCCGGTACCATCGTTGATGCTCAGGGTGCTTTTAGTAGCAGCAAGACGGGGCGTTTCGTTGTATAACGCAAGACAAATAGCATCTAAGATAGTCGATTTGCCAGCCCCTGTAGCCCCTGTGATAGCAAATAAGCCCACAGACTTCAGCGGTTCAGCTTCCAAATCAAGCGTAAAAGGTCCTTCGATAGAAGCTATATTGTAAAGGGAAACAGATAGTATCTTCATCGTATCTTTTTTGTGGCAAATGTACGGATATTTCTTAAATTAACAATTGTGAAGATACGGATAAACTTCGCTCATCGTTCGTCACATACTCAGCTGCGCCAGCTCGCTGACTTTCCTTCGCTTATCATTCGCTCATCATTCGCTCATCGTTCGCTCTTGCTGTATCCTTTCTGTATTGTACTATAGGGAGAAAATTTTTCTAATTAGTAAATTATGCTTATATTTGTGGTTTGAAAAACAAATCATCGTCTGAAATGAAAAAAGAAGGAAATGAAATGGTGTCAAATTATCACCAGTTGAAATTAGAAGCTGCTGATAGTAAAATGCGGCTTACTGATATTGCTGATACAAAAGCGAGAGATTATCTTGAAATTGAGAAATGGACAGATTAACAATTTATTACTATCTTTGCCCCGAAAAAGAAAAAACTTAAGAATCACTATGAAACACCTACTTCTTTTATGGGGCGCATTGCTCTTTTCGGTAGCAGCTTATTCGCAGATGCTCTTCTCGGAAAACCTTACAATGACAATAGACAGCACGAAGACCCTGCAAGGTAACCTAATGCCTATCTTAGATTTTAAAACCGAAAAAGCTGATGTCTTCACCCTGAAAAATACCGCCAACCTCAACCTGCTGCTCAATCGCAATAGGGTTATCAACCTCATCAATAAGTTCGAGTTCTCTACTTATGGCAAAATGCTTATCGTGAGCGGAGGATATTTGCATTTAGAATACCGCTATTTGTTAGACCACGCTTTTGAGGTGTACCCTTATGCCGAATCGCAATGGGCTGAGAGTAGAGGTATGAACCACAAGATTTCTGCGGGGTTGCAGTCGCGCTATCGGCTGATTAACACCAAATGTTCGCTGATGTTTGCCGCTGTGGGCTTGTTCTTCGAATACGAAAAATGGCAACACCCTGCCCCCGATGCCAATACACCCGAGCACGCCTATAGCAGGAGTATCAAAACACATTTATCGCTTAGCTATAAACTCCAACTGACTGAAAAATGGACGCTTACTACTACCGGTATATATCAAACCCGTCCCGATAGCACTTTTAACAAACCTCGCTATGGAGGTGCGGCAGACCTTACTTACAACATCACTCCTACCGTAGGCATCGTGGGCACCTATCGCCTTATCTACGACACCGACCCTATTGTGCCCGTACGAAAGGACTACAACACTATGGAAGTGGCGCTTAATATTTCATTTTAATTTGACGATTTGCTTGTGCGGCTTATACTCAATTAGTAAATTATTATTATCTTTGCAGTTCAGATAAAACATTACTTAAGTACTAACATCTAAACACTTATTTAACACTATGAGTTTCTTAAAAAACCTACTTAATCTATACCAAGGCGAAGAGAAAAAAGAAAAAGTAATTGAGGATATCCTCAGCAATATCTCTTTCAGAGGGGCTAACCTATGGATTTTAGCTTGTGCTATCCTTATTGCATCTATCGGACTAAACGTCAATTCTACGGCAGTCATTATCGGGGCGATGCTTATTTCACCTCTTATGGGGCCTATTGTGGGGGCAGGCTTTGCATTAGCTACCTATGATTTTGACTTATTGAAAAAAACAGGACGCAGTTTGCTTATCGCTACGGTAGTGAGCCTTATAGTATCGTTTATCTACTTCTATATCAGTCCGTTTAAGGATGTGCAATCAGAGCTTTTAGCCCGTACCTCGCCTACTATTTACGATGTGTTCATCGCTTTTGTGGGTGGGTTGGTAGGTGCTATCTCCCTAACCCGAGAAGACAAAGGGAACCCTATACCAGGGGTGGCCATCGCTACTGCTTTGATGCCTCCGCTCTGTACAGCTGGTTTTGGCTTGGCCACCGGCAATATTAGTTACTTTTTAGGTGCTTTTTACCTATACAGCATTAACTGTTTCTTTATAGGGATTGCTACTTTCCTCATTATCAAATACCTGAAATACACTCCTAAAAATACGGGTAATGAGGCACTTAACAAGCGTTTGCGCGTGGTTATCACTACACTAGTAATCCTCATCGTCACTCCCAGCCTCTATTTAGCTTATAGTCTTTTAGAAGAGAAGAAATTCCACGAGAATGTGGCACACTATATCACTGCAGAGTTTGAAAACAGTGGTTATACTATCATTTATAAGAAAATACGCTACAATACGAACCCTAAAAGCATTGAATTAGCGTTTTTGGATAAGAAATTTAGCGATGAAGAGTTAAAAATGCTGCAAAGCAACCTTAAAAACTTCAATCTACTCAATACTGAGCTTATTGTACGACAAAAAGAATCGGAAATTGATAAAGAAATACTATCAGAAATCAACAAAAACAAGTCGTCGCTCTCTAGTAAAGATGTGATGATAAAGAACCTAACTGACGAGCTGGAAAAATACAAGCCTACTGATGCTACTTTTACTAAAGAAATGCAGGTATTATTCCCAAGCATAGACGATTTTTATTTTGGCAAGCTGAACCACTTGTCTAATAAAGATTCTCTACAAACGGCTACTGTACTGCTCTACACCCTGAAAAAAGATACTATAAAGGGCAAAGAAGTGACTAAAGAAATAGATGCCGCGCGATTGCAACAATGGCTCGCTGAGAAGTTTGGCGACAAGAAAGTGATATGCCGATTAGCAAATTAGGTAATTTGCCGATTTGCCAATTTGCCGATTTGGTAGATGTTTTACACTATTATTAGCCTTAGATGAAGAAAGCTCCATAAGTAATACCTAGCAGACTCAACAAATGCAAATATCAAAGAATAACAATGACGCATAACTTATTTCAAAATATCTACAAACACCCTCTGATAGGGGCGCAAGAACTACAAGAAATACAAAAAGCCCATCAACCTATTGCTTTTGGCAAAGGTGATTTTATCTTGCACAAGGACGAAATAGCTCGTGGTTATCTTATCTTGCAGACAGGAGTTGCTCGCGCCTTTGTATATGACTATGAAGGGAATGATATCACTACCGACTTCTTTTGTGAAGGTGAAATTATCGTGCAAGAACTTTCTCTTTTTAAGCATTTACCTTCTGCCGAAAATATCCAAGCCCTTACTAATTGTGAGGGCTGGCATATAGATTATGAGGATTTTCAAAAACTTTATCACAGTTTGAAAGGATATTCGGAATGGGGGCGACTCTTTATGACAGAGAAATTGTTTGAGGCAAAAAAACGTTCTCTTGAAATGATTACACTCCCTGCCAAAGAGCGCTATATGCAGTTTATTAAGGAAAAACCCAGTGCTATAAAGCACGCTCCCTTAAAACATATAGCCACTTATTTAGGCATCACAGATACTTCGCTAAGCAGAATACGAAAGGAGGTTTGTTGAGAAAATCTTGTTGTTTTAAAAATTACCAGTAGAGGCTTTCCGCTAATTTTGTACCCTGATTGAATTATAAAAAATGAAATACAGAGAAATAAAACCCATTGGGTTCTTGACGAACTTTATTCAAAGTTTTTGGGAATATGAAACCTTTAGTACAGAATTTGAACATACGATTATTCCAGATGGATACTTCGACCTTATTGTAGGATTTGAAAACAATTCATTTAAACAAATAAAACTAACTGGGGTTTGGATAATGCCTATTAATGTAGTGATACCGAAATCAACTAAACTTTTTGGCATTCGGTTCAAACTTTTGGCAGCTGAATATATATTTCAGCGAGAAATAAAATCTATTCTGAACACAAACATAATTTTACACGATACATTCTGGAACATATCAAGTTATCAAACCAATGACTTTGAAATATTTGTTTCAGAAATCTCGAATTATTTGGAAAATTCAATCAAACATTTTAAGGAAATAGACAACAGAAAACTCAAACTTTTTGAATTAGTTTACCAAAGGCAAAATTTATCTGTTGAAGAACTTTCAAAAAGTGTGTTTTGGAGCAGCCGACAGATAAATCGGTATTTTAATCAGATGTTTGGGTTTTCATTGAAGCTATTTTTAAACATTGTTCGCTGTAATGCTTCATATAAAGACATCTCGAAAGGAATTCTTTATCCAAGTGAAAACTATTTTGACCAAGCTCATTTCATTAAAGAAATAAAAAAATATACGGAAAAAACACCGAGAGAGTTGTCAAAAAACGAGAATGTCCGATTTTTACAATTAGCAACCAAGCGCAACGAGTAATTTTGCATTTTAAATTTAAAAGATTTATTATGAAGATTACAAAACTTACCCCAAATTTTGAAGTAACGGATGTGAAAAAATCGGTTGCTTATTATGAAAAAAACTTCGGGTTCAAATTGATTATGACTGTTCCTGCAACTCAAGACGGAATTGAACAAAGTTTTACCGAAGGTAAAGAGTATGTTTATGCTATGATGCAAAAAGATAATGTTGAAATTTTCTTTCAACGTACCGATACATTTAAGGAAGATGTTGTTTTTGCAACAGGTTTGCCAATCGGAGCTTCCGTTTCTTTTTATATGGATATTGAGGGAATAGACGAATTTCATCAACAAATGAAAGCGAAAAAGTTAGAAATAACCGAATTAAAAACAACTTGGTACGGAATGAAGGAGTTTTACCTAAAAGACATTAATGGATACATTCTCGGATTTGCCGAAAAAGCTGAACAATAATGAATATTGAAGAATTGAGAAATTTTTGTTTATCATTAAAAGGCGCAGAAGAATCTATGCCTTTTGACGATAAAACGCTTGTGTTTTCCGTAAAAGGGAAAATGTTTTGTGCCACCGACATAAATACTTATGAGTTTGTTAATTTAAAATGTGATCCTGATAAAGCTATTCAGTTACGAGAACAATATAACGAAGTAATTGAAGGATATTATATGAATAAGAAACATTGGAACAGTGTAAAAACCAAAGGGAAAATTACTGACAAACAGTTTCAAGAATGGATAAAAGATTCGTATGATTTAGTTGTATTAGCTCTTCCAAAGAAAATACAAAAAGAACTCAACGATGAATAAAAACGCCATATAACAGGCGTTTGGTTATTTTTGGACAACCCAACAGCCGAAGATGATTTCTGGGGATAAACATTCATCATTGAAAACTTAAAAATCTTGTCATAAGGCAAGATTTTTTTTGTGTATTAGTCATATTTTTGCCCCCGAATTTTAAAAAGTATTTAAAAATGACAAAAACAAAACACTTTGATTTTCTTTTATCCATTCGCAAAAACCTATTGACTTACTTAGATAATCTCACTCCTGAACAATTAGGCTATATCCCAATAGGTTTTTCTAATAATATCTTTTGGAATATAGCACATTGTATTGCTGTACAGCAATTCTTATGTTATCAACTCAGTGGAAATAAACTGCTAATCAGCAATGATTTTTTAGAGAAATACAATCGTGGCACCTTTCCTCAAAAGATTGCACCTTCAAAGGAAGAAATCTACCAAGTAAAGGAATTGTTACTTAGTACAGTAAATCAATTACAAGAAGATTATCAAACAAGGCTATTCAATGAGTTTCCGACGGTTAAGGTGGGTTTATTTTGTATAGACACTATAGAAGATGCAATGTATGTAAACAATATGCACGAATCGAGACATTTGGGAACTGTATTAGCTTTAAACTATTTTAGCTCAAAAAATTAATATAATATGGCTTATAGTATAACACTTGCGAATAGAGTTCGTGAATATTTAGCTGAAATTCCTCACATCACGGTTGAAGAAAAGGCGATGTTTGGCGGTTTGGCTTTCTTGGTGAATGACAAGATGTGCATCAATATAGGAGAGGATACCTTAATGTGTAGGTTTGACCCTGAGCAGACAGAAGAAATTGCCGAAAGGCAGGGCTTCTCGCCAGTGGTAATGAGAGGCAAAGAGCTTTCTGGCTATTGCTATGTAGACCCTACGGGGTACAACCAAAAAAAAGACTTTGATTTTTGGTTACAACTCTGTTTAGAGTTCAACAGCAAAGCAAAAAGTTCTAAGAAAAAGAATAAAAACGACTAATTTTCAATAATATATGTTTGATTTCCTTACAGAACTTGCAGAAAACAACAATAAAGAATGGTTTGATGCTCATAAAGCTCAATACGAATCGGCTAAATTGGAAGCCACTACACTTTTTAAGCATATTTATTCTATACTTACTGAGTATGACACTTTGTCTTCACTAAAAATATATCGCATTCATCGTGATTTGCGTTTTTCTAATGACAAAACACCTTACAAAACGCACTTTGGGTGCTATATACAGCGCAAAGAACCCTACTATCTCGGTGGATACTATGTATGTATCAGTCCGCAAGAGACTTTTATAGGAGGAGGTTTTTTTGAACCCAATAAAGATGAATTATTACGTATCCGTAAGGAGATATCATTTAACGCTGAGAAATTTAGGGAGGTAATGAAGAATGAGGGTATACAAAAAGAATTTGGCGGACAATTATGGGGAGAAGAACTCAAAACAGTCCCTAAAGGTTTTGAGAAAGATGATCCAATGATAGACTATCTGCGTAAAAAGCAATTCCTTCTCAAGCACGATTATTCCTTAGAAGAGGCTACATCAAATAACTTTGCTGAAAAAGCAATTCAAGGATTATTAGCTATGCGTCCTTTTTTTGATTTTATGACCGAAGCTCTCACAACAAATCTCAATAGGGAATCGATATCGAATAATTAAAGAAATAGAACTCCCTATTGGAGAACAATATTTTGGTTACTACGGTAGCTTTAGGGATAAGTTTGGTATTGGTTAGATATTTTTATGCTAACTTTTTAAAAGTAAAACTCCCCGTGTAGTGAATAACTGCACGGGGAATTTTTTATTTATTAATTTTTACTATCTTTGTCCCCATAGAGGAAATTCAATCGTTATAGGGGTATAATATTAAATTTAAAAATGTATGAAAGATTTTGTATTAATTTTTCGTTTGAACAACATCGCTGATTTCAAACCTACTCCCGAGCAAATGCAAGAACGTATGAACTGGCTTGCAGGTATTGCTTCACAAAACAAATTAGCCGACAAAGGCAATACCCTTTTGCCTATCGCTGGCAGTGCCAAAACTATCAAAGCCGATAAGGTTGTAACCGATGGACCTTTTACCGAAATTAAAGAGTTTATCAGTGGCTATGTGGTAGTAAAAGCTGAAAACATTGATGAAGCAGTGGAAATGGCTAAAGCCAACCCTATTTTTGAACAAGTAGGTGGCAGTATTGAAGTGCGTGAAGTGCTAAAAAGAGATTAAAATGCCTCACTCACAACTTTTATCCGATTTGTTTCGAAAAGAATACGCTAAAATGGTGGCAGTCTTATGTCGCCATTTTGGCTTTTCTCATTTGGAGATTGCTGAAGATATTGCGAGTGATACTTTCTTAAAAGCCTATGAATTGTGGGAAACAGAGCCCTTACCTCCCAACCCTACTGCGTGGCTTTACACCGTCGCCAAAAACAAAGCTAAAGACTATGAAAAACACGTAGCTATATTTGAAGATAAAGTAAAAAAGGCACTTACACCTACTGAAAAAAGCGAAGAACTTACCTTTGAAACTTCTGAAATAAACGACAGTCAGTTAGAAATGCTCTTCAATATCTGCGACCCTTCTATTTCTGTAGAGTCTCAAATAAGTTTGGCTTTGCAAATACTCTGTGGTTTTACAGTAGAAGAGATTGCCAATGCCCTACTCACCCATACCGAAACTATAAAAAAACGACTTCTTAGAGCTAAAAGCAAACTCAGAGAGCATCATTTTCAAATCAAAACCGTAAGCCCAGCCGATATACAAGCCCGATTAGAAACTGTACTGCGCTGTTTGTACTTATTTTTCAATGAAGGCTATTTTTCAGAAACTAACAATCAATTCATACGAAAGGAGTTTTGCAAAGAAGCCTTGCGCCTTACACTCTTACTTGCCGAGTACCCTCAAACTGATACACCACAAGTGAATGCTCTTTTATCGCTGATGTGCTTCCAAAGTTCCAGACTTGAAGCTCGTATCAATACCACTGGTGAAAACACTCTTTATGAACAACAAGATAAAAGCAAATGGGATAAAGAACTTATACACAGAGGCAACTATTACTTAGTAAAAGCCTGCGAAGACTCTCAAATCTCTAAATATCACTTAGAAGCTGGTATTGCCTATTGGCATACTACCCCTACTGATGAAAATAAGTGGAAGTATATTCTCCGCCTATATAACCAACTGATTATCATTGAATATTCTTCTGTAATAGCCTTAAACAGGACTTTTGCTTATGGCAAGGTGTACGGCAAAGAAAAAGCTATTGTAGAGGCTGAAAAATTAGGATTGCAAAACAATCGTTACTACCACGAGTTATTAGGATATTTGTATACTGATATCAATAACCAAAAAGCAATTGCTCACTACCAAAAAGCAATTGCTCTTTCTAAATCGGCTAACGAGCGAGCAACACTGCAAAAACAGATAGAACAATTAGTGAAATAAGATTTGAAGAACTCAAAATGCATACCTTTTGGGATTACTCAAAAAAAGAGGAAAATGAAACGGTATCAAATTGTCACCAGTTAAAATTAAAAGCCGCTGATGGTAAAATATGTCTTACTAATGTTGCTGATACAAAAGCTACAAATTAGTAGGCTAAGTAAAAAATATTATGTACTTTTGCACATTATAGTTAAAATAACTCATCTGTATCAGCAGTGGAAAGCTGGAAACTCACCACAAACTGAATGATTTTACCTTTACTTTCTTTGAAAAACATTTATAATAAACTATATGAAACACTTAATTATCTTGTTATTATTCCCGTTCTTAGCAGCGGCACAACCTATTATTAGCTGTACAGATGTGATAAAACCTTATGCCGACTTTGAGAGTCCATTAGCTTTTGAAGAGACTGTAGCAGCCCTTCAGAAAATATTAAACAGCAAAGGAATTACCATTTTTGCTACTATTGAACACCACAAAGCGGCTGAGGCAGTAGGCGAAAGTATGCCACCTGCCACCGTGCTTATAGTAGGCAACCCCAAAGTAGGGACTGCCCTAATGCAGGAAAACCCTCGCTTTGCTATTGAACTCCCTTTGAAAATCCTCATCTATGAGGAAAATAAAACAGTAAAGATACGCTACGAGAAAATTGCTGCTATGGGCGAAAAATACCATATAAAGCAAACCTTCAGCACAGCAGAGAAAATAGATGCAGCAATGCTACAACTGATAAAATCGTCAATTGGGGAATAGAAAATTATTATCTTTGCAGCCTTACTACACGATGACAAAATCGTTACCCACGAATATTGGGTAGTGAAAGGGCTCACTATTACAACGCCTACCTAAGAGCTTGATAGCCTAGTATTTAGGTGTATCACGCGAGACCCTCAGCCGTTTGTATTTTACCTCTCACCCAAAAAAGTGACATACCTTATAGTGATACATATATTATTAGCTGTATCTTTGCCCCCGAATTTAAAA